>CAYRUX010000171.1:0-4104 GCA_964427515.1 uncultured Rhizobiaceae bacterium | reverse complement strand
ATCCCACATGCAGTCCGCGAATGGCATCAAGATTGTGCGGTAGTAACATAATACAGTTTGTATTAAACATATAATTTAGGTGCTAGGATGGCAAAATTATCTGATATACAAAACGTTTTTATTAGACAAGAGATTGAAGAGTATCTTGAGCGACCAGAGGAAATTTCAAGAAACATAGAATTATTTTCTCGAGCCAAGGTATCCATGCAGGAAATTGCTGCTGCGTTAATCGAAGGTGAAGATGATAAGGTGGATCAGTTGACGCGAAATGCCCTTGATCAGGGTATAGAAGCCTTAGAAATTATGGATGATGGGTTGATTTCTGGTATGGGAATCGTTGGTATAAAATTTCGTGAAGCCATGATTTTTGTACCTGAAGTATTAGCCTGTGCTCGGGCAATGAAAGCGGGTATGAAGCATATTGAACCCATTTTATCGGATTCTGGCGTTGAACCTATCGCTAAGGTGTTGATGGGTACAGTTAAAGGTGATCTTCATGATATTGGTAAAAATTTATGTATTATGATGTTGCGTGGTTCAGGTTTTGACGTAGTAGACTTAGGGGTTGATACATCAGAAGATGAATTCATTGACGCAATTGAGACGCATCAAGCATCAATTCTTGGCATGTCTGCATTACTTACTACCACAATGCCTAATATGGGAAAGACAATAGAAGCACTTATAGATGCAGATATGAGAGATGATGTTGCAATTATGGTAGGTGGGGCGCCTGTTACGCAGGTATTCTCAGATGATATGGGCGCCGATGGTTATGGAAAGGAGGCACTATCTTGTGTCACTCTTGCAAAAAAGTTAGTTGCAGAAATTGTCCAGTAGTTAGATTGCAATATGCCTAAGATTGATCCTAAAGAAATACAAAAGCGGATGGATCGAATAACCCATATGTTCGAAGATATGGTGACGCATGCAGATAAAGTGTCGCTTACTCGCTGTCCCTACCGAAATCGAAAGGATCATTGTACTGCTGAGTTTCGTTGCAGGAATCAAAAATTATCGAAGGATCTGGGCAATGATAGTATATTCTGTTTGCATGACGGCACATTTGATTACAGCAAAGCTTGGGAGAATAATCCTCTTGTTTACAAGAAAGTAAAAGCACGAGTACAAAATATCAGAGCTGAAGGTAAGAAGCGTCGTGCGAAAATTGCAAGAAAGCGCGAGGATTGAATACAATAAAACTTAATTATTCTGTTCATGATCTAGTGATTGGCCGGACAATTTTTGACTGTGCAGATGATTTAGATGTTGAAATCCCGACCTCGTGCCAGCGAAAGGGTAAATGTCACGAATGTATCGTGGAAATTACTAAGGGCATGTCCTCACTCTCGCCTAACAGTGAATTTGAATCATTCTTACGTGGAAACTTTCGGTTAGCTTGTCAGGCAGAAATTGTGTCAAAAATAGAGCCCGTGGAATTCACTCCTCTTCGAAGGCGTCCGAAAATCCTCACGTCAATTAATGTAGGAATTGATAAAAAATGCTTTGATCCAAGTGTTAGGGAAATTAATGGAAGGGTGGTTCGTGGTTCAGATGACCTAGGCCCATTTAAAAAAGTTATTTTAGGTCTTGTTATCGATTTGGGCACTACCACGGTAGTCATAGAATTTGTTAATTTATTATCTGGTGAAATAATTCGTACATGTAGTTTTGAAAATCCACAACGTTTTGGTGGTAGCGATGTAATGCATCGCATCACCTACGACCAGAATGACAATAGAGGAGAGCTCCAACAAGCTGTTTGTGCTGCAATTAATCAAGAAATTATTAATGGGTGTAAAGTATTAAAAATTTCACGACATACTATTTATGAGATTGTTGTAGCTGCTAATACAACGATGAGAGACATGTTTTTTAAAATTGATGTTCAGACAATTGGTCAAAAGCCATACAAATCAGTCGTCGAAAATGAATTTGATATTGGTGTTAGGTCAGGAACAGCGCTTATGGAGAGAGCTCGTGCAATAGGACTTTTGGCTAATCCGAGTGCATTAGTTTATGGGCTGCCACTGGTTTCGTGTCATGTCGGAGGAGATTTGGCCGCTGGCCTATTATCATTAGATAAGTCTTTAGCTGAATTGAATACAGTTATGTTGGTTGATATGGGCACTAACACGGAGGTTTTTCTAAAACACCGTGGTCGTATGGTTGTCGCTTCTTGTCCAGCAGGGCCAGCATTTGAGGGTGGTTTAATTAAGTATGGTATGCCAGCTTACGATGGTGCTGTAGAGAGTTTAAAAATTGGGAGGGATATCAGCGAATTATTCTTTAATACTGTTGGTGGAATTGAACCACAAGGGTTTTGTGGGTCTGGCTTAATTGACCTTTTGTCTGAGTTTAGAAAAAATGAAATAATGACAGAAAAGGGAGTATTTACGACTGATAAGAAAATGTTTGAGCATGTCGTATTTCCTGAGCAAGGTATTACCTTTTCTAAGGAGGATGCGAGTAATTTAGGACAAGCGAAGGCCGCAAATTATTGTGGTCAAGTTATTATTATGCGTGAACTTGGAGTGAATCCGTCCGATATTGATAGACTTTATTTATCTGGTGGTTTTGCTCATCACATTAATATTGATAGCGCAATAAATATTGGCCTGTTGGTTCCAGCTCATCGGGAACGGATTATGCAGATCGGAAATACCTCTCTTGCAGGTGCTCGGGCAGTGCTGTTGTCTCAGACTAAACGCCATTTACTTGAAAACCTAGTTAAAAATATAGAACATGTGGAATTAGAAACTACACCTGATTTCTTCGAATTATTCGTCGACGGGTGCCAGTTTAAACCAATGCCAAATGAAATAATAAAAAAATAGGGAGGTAATCAAGAAATGGCCTCAGCCAATTTTAATAACTTTACGGTAATTGGAGAGAATGTTCATACGACGCGAGTATTACTTCGTAAAGGAAAGCGGGTTATTGCGGAAGATGGCATAGAATATATCCGATTCAATTCGGTTGACGGATCTGAAAATAGATTAGTAATTCCTGATAGTTATAAATCAACACAAGATTATGAAGAGGGTCGAATCAAACATGTAAAAATTGCGGTTAGTAGCTCCATGGAACAATCAGGAACGGAAAAAGAAGTTGCTTTAGATTATTTAGCTTCACTTGTTCGTGCCCAAGAGCAAACAGGAGCATCTTTTATCGATGTTAACGTTGACGAGATATCTGTTAAATTAAGTGAGCAGAAGGCTGCTATGTCTTGGTTGGTTGATTTAATTCAGAAGTATAGCGATTTACCCGTTTCGATAGATTCATCAAACTTAGAAGTAATCGAAATGGGTTTAAAGAATTATAGGAATACTGGGATTAAGCCGCTCCTGAATTCGGCGTCTCTTGAGCGGGTTGATGCGCTTGATCTAGCAATTCGATACGAGGCTAGAGTTGTAGTAACAGCTGCAGGTAATAAAGGCATGCCGAACGGTTCAAACGAACGAGTAGAAAATTCGTCTAAAATTATAGAGGCAGCATTGATTAAAGGAATCAACTTAAATGAGATCTACATAGATCCTCTAGTATTTCCTATTTCAGTTGATAAAGAATTTGGGAATCATTGTCTGGATGCCATTAGGGAACTACGGAACATATTCGGTACTGAGATACATATTACTGGTGGTATGAGCAATGTTTCATTTGGACTTCCTGGGAGGAAATTAGTGAACAAAGCATTTATAAACTTAGCACGGGAGGCAGGTGCTGATGGTGGTATAATTGACCCAGTTCAACTTTCCCCAGACAAAATTTTTAATGTTGATAAAGTATCTTTTGGATACAGGCTGGCGGAAAATATGCTTCTTGGGAAGGATGAGTATTGTAAAAGCTATCTTAAAGCTTGGCGAAACGGTGAACTGTGAGGGACAAGCCTAATATCTTTTCAGAAAACGAGAAGGTTGATCTTGGATATAATCAGGATCAGTATAACAAACAATATAACAATCGCTTGCGATATTCAGTTTACACAAATTATTTTAAATATGGGCAAAATGGAGCGAAGAAACTAGAACAAAATATTCCAATCGCTGGTTAATTATAGATATTATTGTCGGCGTTTTGGTGGCGGTGTTTTAGCGGTTAGTT
>CAYRUX010000170.1:0-11954 GCA_964427515.1 uncultured Rhizobiaceae bacterium | reverse complement strand
AAATATTTCTAGTGGCGTGCTCACAATTTCGGCTCCGGATTGTATATATTCGCCGTCGCGCATTCCAATTGCTTAGGCAGCGCCGCTTTGCACCAAAACTTCGTGACCATTTTGTACTAATTCGCGAACACCGGCGGGTGGTACACTTACGCGGTATTCATGCACTTTGATTTCTTTAGGTATCCCAATGAGCATATTATTTGCTTCCCACAATCTTTGGCCTAGGCCGTGAAATTTACTGTTGCCGCATTATCCGCGATAAGTTCAACTCTGCAAGTCGTTGCCTCATAGTTTCTTTAAACTTTTTTAACAATTATCGTACGGGGTTGACAATTAGGGTCAACCACTGCTTTCTGGTGCGCCCTTGGATAAAAGCATGCGGCTGTGGCGGAACTGGTAGACGCGCAGCGTTGAGGGCGCTGTGGGGGTAACCCCGTGGAGGTTCAAGTCCTCTCAGCCGCACCATCCATGGCATGTTGCGGTCGTGGCGGAACTGGTAGACGCGCTAGATTCAGGTTCTAGTGGGGGTAACTCCGTGGAGGTTCGAGTCCTCTCGACCGCACCAGCGCGACCTCAGACCTTGTTCTAAGTTATTGGTATTATATATTTTTAATGCTCAGCTGGTGGGGTGGGCAATATAGGCTGGTTAACAGTGCTAACCACTAACGTATTCTGTTGATGTTGCTTATGCCCATGAGTTGATGGTGCATGCGCGATAGGAAACAAAAACTTTTCGACCACACCAATCAGCTTCTAAACTCTATATGTTGCAATTTAAACATTATTTTTTATTTTATCCGAAGTAATCCCTTATTTATTTCGTATGATCTAAACAACGCTCTAGTGGCGTATCCATGCTATGAAATAAGTATGTTTTAGGGTCTACACATGGTTTACAGAAAAAAGATTTTTATCGGAATGATAGTAATGCGAATTATTATACGGCTGTCATTTCTATCTTTACTGCTATCGATAGTGACTGTCTGGGAAACCTTTGCCCATTCTATCAAGAATGGAAATATCGAGATTATTCATGCATGGGCAGAACCCTTATTGAATGAGAGTTCTCGGGTTCACGCAATGGTGTCAAATGAAGGGCAAAAGAGTATAGATCTCTTACGTATTGAGACACCAAATAATTTACAATTTAGGTTGTTTGAATCAGGGAAAGTGGTAGGTAAAATCACAGTACCAGCAGAGGAAATAGTCGAATTTAGTAGTGAAGCATACACCATTGAAATTTTTGACTTAAGTAAACCACTTAAGTTAGGCGGGCAATTTCCAGCGATCTTTCACTTTTCTGGGGGTATTACAATTCATGTAATAATAGTAATTGGCGAAAATACGATGGTTAAGAGTAAGGATGTGATGGAATAATTACGATTTTATTAACCTTTTTTTATGTAGTTACGCCAACAATCAAAAATTTGCATAATGATCATTAACTAAGTTTGCTGGTGTTGGGCTGAATGGTTTGAACAAGATTAGCCCAATAACTAGCGCCCCAAACCAATGATTCATCGTTAAAGTCATATTTGGGGTTATGTAAAAAACATCCTCCTGGATCTCCAGAGTTGCCCATCCAGATATATGATCCGGGGCGTTCGTTTAACATGTAGGAAAAATCTTCTGAACCCATGCAAGGAGGCAAATTGTGGTGGATGTGATCTTTCCCAACTAGTTCAGTTGCAGCTTTTGCAGCTAATAATGTTTCAGCCTCATGGTTCACTGTTGCTGGAAACTGGTGAGTATAGGTAACATTTGTTTTACATCGATGCGCATTAGCGACATTTTTTGCTATCCGCAATATTCCTGATTCCACATTTTGTTGTACGCTTTCCTTAAAACTCCTTACGGTACCGGCTAGATCCACTTGTTTGGGTATGACATTGAAGGCATCACCACCGTGGATCTTTGTAACGCTGACTACCGCAGCTTCTAGAGGATCATTCACACGACTAACAATAGTTTGTAGTGAACTAATAATGTCTGCCGCACAGACCACGGGGTCAATGCCAAGATGTGGCATAGCCCCATGGGCGCCCTCCCCTGCTACCGTGATTTCAAATTCATCACACGCAGCCATCATAGGGCCGGGACGGACAGCAAACTCCCCAACTTTAAGACCAGGCCAGTTGTGGAGGCCATAAACACCGTCAACCGGAAATTTTTTGAATAGCCCATCTTTAATCATGGCGCTGGCTCCACCAAGACCTTCTTCAGCCGGCTGAAATATAAAATATACTGTTCCCGAAAAATCTTTTGTTTCAGCCAAATATTTGGCAGCGCCAAGCAGCATGGCCGTGTGGCCATCATGGCCGCAAGCATGCATTACACCATCGTCGCGTGACTTATATTTAAATGTGTTTTCCTCTAGTATTGGAAGGGCGTCCATATCTGCTCGCAGGCCGATAGCGTTATTTCCAGATGAACCCCTCAAAACTCCTACAACGCCAGTTTTTCCCAAGTGCCGATGTACTTCCAATCCAAATGACGTAAGTAGTTGTGCAATTAAATCTGAGGTTCGGGTCTCTTCAAAACCGAGTTCTGGATTAGCATGGATGTCTTGGCGCCAGTTCTCCATCTCTTGTCGAAATTCAGTAATTCGGGCGATTTGAGCCATTAGTGAACCCTCTCAGATAGCTGGTTAAAGATATTTGGGACGAGTATATATAGAATTATTCAATATGGTTAGAATAATATCGTCCATTCAACTAGTGTCTAGTATAACCCGATAGCATTAATGTTTATATTCAACGAGCCGTGCGAGTACTGTGATTTATCTAAAATTTTTGTTCAAATAATTGTTATGAACGGAGACCCAGATGGAGCCTGATATCATATTAGGAGCAGTTGAATTTTTATCTGGCGTTCGACTGCGTGATCGTAAGGTTGAAAAGATTCCAAATAATTTTATTCCAAGAAATCAATCAGAAGCATACAAACTTCAAGAGTTACTAGGTAATTATTTATCAAAAACTAGATTTGGTTCTCGAAATGGTTATAAAATAGGCTGTACGAGTAAAGTGATGCAAAAATATCTCAATGTGAGTGAGCCTTGCAGAGGTGGTATTTTTGCTAATACGGTTTATGGCCACAATGTTGCGCGTCTATTTGCAGACTATAATCGCCCAGGAGTTGAGTGCGAAATTGCAGTTTTTTTGGGGTTAGATTTGGACGCGAGTGGTGCTCCTTATGATAAGGATAATGTGGTTGAAGCCATCGAAAGCTGTATGGCAGCCATAGAAATTGTAGATGACAGATATGTCGACTATAGGAACTTAGCACTTCCAATTTTGGTAGCAGATGATTTTTTTAACGCAGGATGTGTTCTCGGTAATCCAGTAAAAGATTGGAATGGTTTAGATATTCGGAATATTGTTGGTGAACTTAGGGTAAATGATAACGTTGTTGGCAGAGGTCAGGGGAAGGACGTAATGGGGCATCCTTTCAATGTTGTGGCGTGGCTTGCTAATCACTTGATTAAACACGGCCAAACGCTTAAAGCGGGAGAGTTTGTTCTAACTGGGAGCCTAGTTGAAACTTACTGGTGTAGAGCGGGAGATCGTGTAAAGGCCGAAATAGAAGGTCTTGGTTCAGCAACAATAACTTTTTGTGAAAAGTGAGAAAATGTGACGGTTATTCAGGCTAACGCAATTACACAAGATCTATTTGACCCTTACGGCCAACTTTTAGACATTCCCAGAAGTTCGGGGCGTTATGATTATGCTGCTAACTTATTTAGCAACAGAGAATTAGCATCTGCCAACTTATTATTAGTTCAAATAGAGCCTTCACATTCTCCAATAGACATAGTGGCATTTGAACGACACCCTCACTCTAGTCAGACATTTGTACCCCTAGAAGTCTCCAAATATTTAGTCATTGTGTGTCCCCAAGCGCCAAGTGGAGAACCTGATTACTTTGAGACTGCGGCCTTCATTGTGCCTGGTAATGCTGGCATCAACTATAATCCCGGAGTATGGCATCATCCACTTACGGTACTGGGTAGTTTGGGTAGCTTTGCGGCACTGGTTTGGGAGGACGGAGGTTCGAGTGACACTGAATGGATTAGGATGCCTAAGAACTGCCACCTGCAGGTTGACATTTAAGTGATGCAGTGGCGCATTCTAGTTCCGACAATGGCGCTTGCTAAGGTACAGGACTAAAGTTCGAATTAATATCAGGGTGTTCATTGCATTGAACTTGGTTTTTATCAACCATGTGAATTAGGTGTGCTAAGACCGAGCGACCTGCTGCAGGATAGAGAACTGGGTCTATGTCATGATAAACTCGGCTCACGATGCTAGAGATATTCAACGTGCCGTCCTTGAGGCAAGTTAAGATCTGATCTTCCCGTTCTTCCCTGTGTTTAATTAATTCATGAATAAACAGGGTTGGATTAAGAATAGGTGGCCCATGAGTCGGCCAAATGGTTTTCTCATTTCGGTCTACAATTATATTTAGGGAGTTTAGGTAAGCTGCCATATCTCCATCCGGCGGTGAAACGACTGTTGTTGACCAACCCATGACGTGGTCGCCCGAAAAAAGAGCTGCTTCTTCTAATAGGGAAAAGCACATGTGATTCGAGGTATGCCCAGGAGTATGGATTGCCTCTAACGTCCACCCGGAGCCGTTAATGGTATCTCCATTTCGGATTAAGACATCAGGAACAAAATCATAGTCTGCGCCCTCTTCAATCTCATCATTAAGCATCGTCGGTGTCCCAATCCCATGCGGACCAAAACCGTATGTTTTAGCTCCAGTGGCATCTTTTATAAATTTAGTGGCTGGGGAGTGATCGCGATGGGTATGGGTTACAATAAGATGGGTTATTGTTTCATTTTTTAAACTTTTTAGTAGAACTTCTATGTGACCTCTTAGGTCTGGCCCAGGATCTATGACAGCAACTTTTCCATGCCCAACAATGTAAGTGCCAGTCCCATGAAATGTGAAGGGGCCTGGGTTTTCAGCAATTACTCGCCTAATTAATGGTGTGAGGCTAGCGCAGGTGCCATAATTAAAGTTCATTTCTTTAACAAACGGAATATTGGATGACATACTAGTTAGATCCTCGATAAATATTTATTCGAAAAAAAGTTAGGTTCTTATTTAGTAAAACGGGATCTTATTATTTATTCGGTAATATTATTTAAGTCACGACGTTTAGACGTCGAATTGTTGGTGTTATGGGTCGTAGAGTTTCTGCCCAAGCTAGTTAACTGCAAAAATATATCCTCCAGATCAGGTTCATTAGTTGTAATGTCGCTTATTTTTATTCCTGCATTGCGAATTTCACTCAATAATTTATCAATCTGTGTGCTTTCCCTACGATATCGAATGATTAGTTTGCGAGGGTTAATAAGCTGTATTTCAAATACGTCCAGCATAGTGGGTAATTTTTTCACATCATCACTGGTGCTAATAATTATTTCCTTCACGTCAATTCGTTTGATTAAAGTTTCAGTTGGCTCACAGGCAATTAGTTTTCCTTTGTCGATTATCGCTATTGTATCACAGAGAGACTCAGCCTCTTCTAAATAATGCGTTGTGAGAACTACACTTGTACCGTGATCATTCAGCTTGCGTAGGTAAGACCAAAGTTGTTGCCTTAGTTCCACATCAACCCCTGCAGTGGGTTCGTCAAGAACAATTATTGGTGGGGAATGTACTAGGGCTTTTCCCACCATAAGGCGACGGCGCATACCTCCTGAAAGTGCGCGTGGATAAGTCTCGGCTTCATTAGTTAGACCTACAGCATCTAATATTTCGTCGGTTCGCCTTTCGGACTTACGTAATCCAAAGTAGCCTGCTTGTACCTCGAGGGTTTCTCGAGCCGTAAAATAGGGGTCAAGTACTAGTTCTTGTGGAACCACACCAATGGAAACCCGTGCATTTCGCGTTTGAGAGTCTAAATCATAACCCCAAATCCTCGCAGATCCAGATGTTTTGTTAACCAAGCCGGCAAGAATATTAATAAAAGTAGATTTACCCGCCCCATTTGGGCCGAGTAGTCCAAAAAATGAACCTTGTGCGATAGCTAGATCAAAATGATTAAGTGCTACCACTTTTTCATTATTACGATTATAAATTTTTTTCAGACCTATTGCGTCAATAGCGTAAATTGGTTTTTTCATATTTGTTTAAAGCAGTTAACCGTTACATATGTGAATCTCGCTTGCCCAATGGGTATCATTTGGCGCATCATGTGGTCAATCGGACTAGGCTTAAGAGGGTAAAAAAAAGTGGAACAGAACATTGATGCGCCGGAGACTATTCAAACTTTAACACCTAACGTTAGTTGTGATGGTGGCGGAACACTTGGTCATCCAAAAGTTTTTTTAAGTATCGGAAAGTCTAAAGAAGTCGAATGCCCGTATTGTGATCGTCGTTTTGTACTTCAAAAAGAGTGAGACTGACTTACACCTTTCTGTTTTTTGCCGTTATGGAAATGGGAAAAATATTCAATTATTTAGATTATACAGTTGTTGGTACTACTTATGCATAATGAGGTCCCTTGGTTAGGGCAAGCCGATTACTTTTTTCATGTGAGCTGTTGCAGCGGTCTGAAAGTTCGTAGGAGGAATTGGGCGTAATGAGTGCAGATGCAAAAGAGAACTTACTTAAGAAAGAGGAGGGTCAAGAGAGTATTGTCCTGGTAGATGGTTCTGGCTTTATATTTCGTGCATTTCACGGTTTGCCACCAATGACACGGGCTGACGGGACGCCCGTAAATGCAGTTTTAGGTTTTACTAATATGCTATGGAAAATGTTGCGTGACAGTAAAGCAAATTATTTTGCAGTAATGTTCGATACAGCAGCAAAAACTTTTCGAAGTGAAATTTATTCTGAATATAAGGCGAACAGGCCACCGCCACCCGAAGAGCTAATTCCTCAGTTTGCGTTAGTTAGAGAAGCTACACGGGCGTTTAATATTAAAGCTGTAGAATTACCAGGGTTTGAAGCAGATGACTTGATAGCAACATACACTCGCCAAGCTTGCAACGCAGGAATGAAAGTAACAATAGTGTCATCCGATAAAGATCTAATGCAGCTTGTAAACGATGATAGAGTAAAACTTTTTGACCATTTTAAAAATAAGGAGATTGGCGTACTAGGTGTAAAGGAAAAATTTGGTGTCAGCCCCGATAGGGTGATTGATGTACAAGCTCTAGCGGGAGATTCGTCAGATAATGTACCTGGTGTACCTGGAATCGGAGTAAAAACTGCAGCACAATTGATCAATGAATATGGGAATCTGGATGAATTACTTCTGCGAGCCAATGAGATTAAGCAACCCAAGAGAAGACAAAATTTACTGGATTATACTGAAATGGCTAAGATTTCTCGTGAATTAGTAACGCTTAATCAAGACGTTCCAGACATAGAACCAGTCGTTAATTTGCTTAAACAAGATATACAGCCTGCAGAATTAATAAAGTTTCTTGAAGAACAAGGGTTTCAGTCAGTTATTGCTAGGTTGCGAGACCAAATTGGTTCAGATCTAGAAAATAAATCCTCATCTCCTAGCATTTCTAATTTGAAAAAATACAGCCTGGTGCAGACCGAATCAGAGTTAGCTAGTTGGATCAATAAAGCAGAATTTTCGGGAATCGTTGCATTCGATACCGAGACAACATCTCTTAATGCTTCCATAGCAGATCTCGTTGGTTTTTCTCTTTCGACAAAGTCTGGGGAAGCTTGTTATGTGCCACTTGGTCATAAGGAAGGAGACTTGCTGGAAAATAAATTATCAAATGAACAAATACCTATGGCTAGTGCAATTTCTATTTTAAAACCGCTTTTGGAAGACCAGTCTATTTTAAAAGTTGGTCATAATATAAAATACGATATCAGAATTATGCAGCGTTATGGCGTGAATATTTCAGCAGTAGATGATTCTATGTTGTTATCCTACGCACTTGACGGGGGTAAGCACGGGCATGGTATGGATGAAATTTCTACCATGCATCTTGGAATCAAACCGAAGTCGTTTAAAGAGGTTGCCGGAACAGGGAAAAATCAAGTTACATTCGATCGGGTTCCTTTGCATGAGGCGTGCAATTATGCTTCAGAAGATGCGGATATAACCCTTCAACTTTATAACTTTCTAAAGCCAAAGCTTATTCAGGAGAGGATGTCGACGTTTTATGAGCGGACAGAAAGGCCTCTTGCACATGTGTTAGCTCGTATGGAGACAGCCGGTATAAAAGTTGATCCGGCTGTACTTACTCAATTATCAGCGGACTTCTCTGAACGTATAATTGACCTTGAGAAAGAGATTTACTCATTGGCAAACCATATATTTAAGATTGGTTCACCAAAACAGCTCGGCGAAGTTCTGTTCACCAAAATGGGTTTTGAGGGTGGAAAAAAAGGTAAATCAGGTGCGTTTTCTACAGGCGCAGAGGTTCTTGAGTCATTAGCAGCTCAGGGTCACGAGCTTCCCACAAAGGTTCTTGACTGGCGACAACTGACTAAGCTTAAGAATACCTACACAGATGCTCTTCTGGGTCATATTAATGTCAAAACTGGACGCGTTCATACCTCATACTCGATGACAGGTGCGAATACCGGGAGACTATCTTCCAATGATCCTAATTTGCAAAATATTCCAATTCGAACTGAGGAAGGTCGCAGTATTCGTAAAGCGTTTGTAGCTGAAAATGAATGTGTTCTGATTTCTGCAGATTATTCTCAGATTGAGCTACGAATTTTGGCTCACATAGCAGAGGTAGCTACGCTTAAAGACGCGTTTCTAAAGGGGCTGGACATTCATGCTTTGACAGCAAGTCTAGTTTTTGGCCTGCCGTTAGAAAATATGGATTCTATGGTAAGACGTCGAGCAAAAGCAATTAATTTTGGTATCATTTATGGAATTAGTCCTTTTGGATTGGCGCGCCAACTTGGTGTTTCTATGACGGAAGCCAGAGAATATATCGATTCATATTTTGAACGTTATCCTGGTATTAGAAATTATATGGATCGTACTAAAAAAGAAGCCCATGAACATGGTTTTGTCTCTACAATATTTGGGCGGCGCATCCATTTACCGGCCATAAAAGATAAAAATCCAGCGCGGCGTGGTTTTTCAGAACGTGCTGCTATTAATGCACCAATTCAAGGAACTGCAGCAGATATAATCAAACGAGCGATGATTGCAATTGATAGATCTTTATCAGTTGAAGGCCTGTCAGCTCAAATGCTTCTTCAGGTTCATGATGAGCTGATATTTGAAGTCCCTATACAGGAAGTTGATCCCACAATCTCTATGGTACGTGAATTAATGGAGAGAGCGGCGATTTTAGATGTACCTTTGATAGTCGATACGGGTATAGCAAATAATTGGGCAGATGCCCATTAAAGGGATGTGTATTGCTGAACTAACTTTTGATGAGTTACTGCCTACCTTTTAATTAAAGAATAAAGAGTCCTAATATTTTGACCAGATCAAAAACTTGTCAGCAAAATGCTCCAAAAGATTCTCAAAGGGTTATTCTGCCTCGCTATGGATTCATATTATTAATTTTTATGACATTGTTTTGGGGTATCAACTGGCCAATAATTAAGATTGCTTTAGAAGAGGTGCCTGTACTCACCTTCCGTGCTGTTTGCCTTGCAGGAGGTGCGTTAGTAATTTTATTTTTGAGTAAAATATTTGGCCACTCGCTAGTAATTCCCCGCAAACTATTGCCGATGCTTTTGCTTTGTTCATTATTGAACATTACAGCTTGGCATAGCTTAACTGGTTACGGCATTGATTTAACAAGTTCGGGACGGGCGGCGATAATTGGGTATACAATGCCGCTTTGGACGGCTCCCCTCGGCTTTTTAGTGCTGGGTGAAATGGTAACTTGGCGCCGAATTGTAGCGCTGACACTAGGTACAGCTGGGTTAGGTATTTTAATTATTAGTGATCTACATAAGCTTGGGGAAGCGCCACTTGGACCGTTACTTATGTTAGGAGGGGCTTTGGTATGGGCGGGTGGTACCGTAGTACAAAAAAAAGTTGATTGGGGCGTTCCCACCAGCGTTCTAATAGGTTGGCAGTATCTAATTGGTGGTCTTACCAGATTTTTTGCTGCTGCAATTGTGGTCGATTATGAATCTGTTTCTTTTCCGGGAGTTTGGCCCTGTTTAAGCATAATCTATAATATCTTTATTGGGTTTGTTTTTTGTTATTACGCATATTATGAAGTTATTCGTATTTTCCCTATAGGCATTGCAACAGTTGGTACCTTGGCCACGCCAATTGTGGGTGTCTTTAGTGGGGTCTTGTTGCTTAATGAACGGGTAGGTTGGGAGGAATGTAGTGCTCTTGCTTTGGTCGTTCTCGGTCTCGGTTTGCCGATTTTGATTAATTCAGGGAAAGTGAAGATGGGGTGATGGGCAAAAACATTTTGAAACAAGCATCATGTTGGATTCTCACTGAAGGTATGGCCGGTACAGAGAATCAATGCATTGCGTTGGTTTCTGAGTTAGGTCTAGAAGCTAACATAAAACGACTAGCCATTATCCCGGCATTAAGGTGGACGGGTAAATTAAGCGCTCTACTTCCGCCAAAACTACTTACAGGAAGCCAGTCAATTCTTGAACCGCCTTGGCCAGACATTTTAATAGCCAGTGGTCGGAAGTGTGTAGGCCTTTCGCTTGCAATACGCCGCGCGAGTCGAAGGCATTGTTTTGTGGTATTTGTGCAAAACCCGCGTTGGGGTTTTTCACAATTTGACCTAATAATTACACCGCAGCATGACGGACTAAAAGGTAAAAATATAGTATCCACAATGGGAGCCCTAAGTCGAGTTACCAGATTCGGGCTTGAAGATGGCACGAGGCGGTTTAAATCTAAATTTTCCCATTTACCACATCCGTTAATTGCTTGTCTGATTGGTGGATCTTCCCGTTATTATAATCTCACACCTCAGCGGGCAGCTATTATTGGCAAATCACTTGCTAAACTTTCCCTAAACACTGGTGCAAGTTTTCTTATAACATCTTCTCGTCGAACCCCCCCTGGCTGTCTGGCCGAAATAAACAAGGAATTGAGAGACACCCCGGTTTATATTTGGGATTCAAAAGGGGAGAATCCTTACCTCGGTTTTCTTGGTTCTGCAGATGCAATTTTTGTGACGGAAGATTCTGTGAGCATGATTTCTGATGCATGTACTACGGGAAAGCCAGTTTATACCCTGCCTTTGGAACGACAAAGACCAAAAAAAATTGAAAAATTTTTAAATAAATTGGAAAATGAAGGTGCCATTAGACCTTTTTCTGGAAATCTTCAATTCTGGGATTATGTTCCCCTTGGTGATACGGCTATAGCTGCGGATGAAGTAAGAAAGCGATATTTAAGCCAAAAGTCTAATCAAGTAGTAGGGCTTTGAAGGTAAATATTTATACCTGAGTATTAATGATAGAGGAATGTATGTCTAAAAATTACCACAGTAAGGTTATAATAATTGGTTCAGGGCCAGCTGGTTACACAGCAGCTATTTACGCGGCTAGGGCAAATTTACAGCCTCTTTTGATCTTGGGTTTAGAACCTGGTGGCCAACTTACAATTACAACCGATGTTGAAAACTACCCGGGTTTTGCTGATGTAATTCAAGGGCCTTGGCTTATGGATCAAATGAAATCACAGGCAGAGCATGTTGGCACGAAATTGGTACATGACCTAATTAGAAGTGTCGATTTTAGGAGCCGACCTTTTCTTTGTATAGGTGATTCTGAGAATCAATATACTGCGGATAGTGTAATTATTTCGACGGGCGCTCAGGCGAAGTGGTTAGGATTGTCTAGCGAACAAAAGTATATGGGATTTGGCGTATCGGCTTGCGCAACCTGCGATGGCTTTTTTTATCGGGGCAAGGAAGTTGCTGTGATAGGCGGGGGCAATACAGCGGTTGAAGAGGCTCTTTACTTAACAAATCACGCGGAAAAAGTCACTTTGGTGC
>CAYRUX010000169.1:0-12115 GCA_964427515.1 uncultured Rhizobiaceae bacterium | reverse complement strand
AGCGCTTGGAAATATGCGGGCGGCTGTTGTTGCCGATTTAGAGGCAAGACTTTTAGTGGGTCGCATTGGCAAGCCAGAGGAGGCTGCTGCCGCAGTAATATTTTTAATGGAAAATGATTATGTAACAGGCAGTTGTTTGACAATTGATGGAGGTGGTTCGCTAATTTAATTGATAAGGTGAGGAGAACGCTTCTTTGGTTAGTGGGGGTAGTTTACAATCGTGGCTATATAATGAATAAACTATCTAACACCTTCATGAATATGCGCCGGGTGTGCCCCATCTGGATAGCCTTGATTATGGCTACTATCGTCATATGCTGTACTTTATTATTTAGTGCTGGGTCGACTGAGGCACGTTTGTTATGCAGTGCCCAGAGTTTTTATTTGTATTAAAATTATAGAGGCATAGGCAATATTCATAAACTTTGATATTATATTAGACCGTCGTGATAATATAAGTGGCTGGTAAGTGGCCTCTTTAAAAATATTTTGAGGAGTAATTGAGAGATGTATGCGAGTTACATTCAAATGAAGTTTAAACCCGGCATGAAACAAAGTGCTATGGATCACGCTGCTGGTTTGAGAAGCCAAATGGAGCAGATAGATGGGGCAAATCAGATATTGATAATAGACGAAGCAGGTGATGATGCTTTAGCAATCGCCATTTATGATACCCAAACTCATCAGGAAGCCGCTGCAGAAAAAGCTCAGGCTGTGATGGTTGGAATGGCCGAATTTCTAGCGGCTCCTCCCGAAAGACAGGGACGTGAAGTTATGCTAAACGAGATACTATAAAAGTGCTCGGTATATACATATGACATTCCTAAGAGGGGCAGTTTCCTTTTGTGCTTGTGTTTATTAAG
Source organism: uncultured Rhizobiaceae bacterium (assembly GCA_964427515.1). Lineage (GTDB taxonomy): Bacteria > Pseudomonadota > Alphaproteobacteria > UBA828 > UBA828 > CAYRUX01. The sequence goes on along the minus strand of CAYRUX010000169.1, from coordinate 11,252 downwards.
GCACTTTAATCAGCTACGCGACTAAAGAATAATAGTGTGGGTCTGCGCCCGTTCTGCATGAGGGTTGCTGCCGCATAATCTGTTATTGAGTTCCCCGCACATTTTGATATGCGTTTAACGCATATCAAAAACTATTATTTATGTATTGTACGATTATCGGAAATGGGCATATTTTCTATAAAACAGGAATTATGCAGCGCAATTGCTCTGCTGTTAGCGAGGTCTGGGGAGACATGGGGGATATTTACATACTTTAATTCTTCAATAAGGAGCACCAAAATGACCGTATTTCCTGTGATCGATTTTTTACGCGCTTGGCACAAGAGGAGTCGAATTAGTTATCAACTTGGACGTATGAGTGATCGTGATTTAGCAGATATTGGCATCACCCGCGGGGATATAGATGCTGTGGTTCGAGGGCGATTTTCAAGGGATGACTCCCGAAGGCGCTAGAACCGCGTTAATAAGTGCAAGCAAATTTAGAAAAAGTATAAGGGATTATACAACTCTTATACTTTTTCTAGTGTCATTTGAAAGAGAGGGTATTGCAGCTCTTGGAGTTTAGATCCATAAGAGTGGGCGTTTATTGCGCTAGATAAAGAAGCTTGCTTTTGTGATGTCAGATTATGTGACGATTTTAGCTATATTAGTTGTATTGTCAGTTGTTCAATCAATTTTTGGTATGGGCATATTGATATTCGGAACCCCGACACTACTCCTTGTCGGCTACGACTTTGTTTCGACAATTTCCACATTGGTTCCCGCTTCCATTGTTATTTCCTTTCTACAGGTTATTTCCGTAATTTCATCAGATAAACGTAAGGTAGATATTTCTCGCCATCTATACTGGTTGTGTTTACCAGGTATTGCACTTGGACTTTGGGCAGTGGAGGCAAAGTCATTTGGTTCCTGGTTTTCTTATGTGATTGGAGCCACTTTGATCGTATCCGCCTTATTTAGACTGTCTCATAGTTTAGATAAATGGCTATCACAAACAGTAAAAAATCATTTGATAGTATATCACGCCATTATGGGGCTTGTGCACGGTATCACAAATCTTGGAGGTGCGCTATTAGCAGTAATGGCTGCCAGCCTTCATAAAGACAAAGAATCGATAAGGTACACAGTGGCATATTATTATTTGGCATTTGGCGCTATTCAAATTGTTTTAATCGCAACATTATTCCGTGAAACACAAATTTTAATATCAAGTTTGCCGATGGCGATTGTAGCGGGAGCTATATATCTCTTAGTGGGCAACAGACTTTTTTTGCGTACAGATAACACGACGTATCACTATGGATTAACTATATTTATCATTGCTTATGGCATAGCGGTCTTAGTTATGCGCTAATGAGGATTCTAACTGTAATTAAGATTTACGACTGTATACTCTTTGATTCTAACACTTTAGAAGGCTTGAATGCTTAATATATACTGGCAAGGCCAGGTTATATTATTGGGTATAAAAATTACGATAAATGCCCTGCGGTTTACGATGGGGTTTTGCTTTAAATAGTAAGCATCTTTATGGTTCCAAATATAAAAAGAGTGAAATTTTAGTATGATAATAAGAAAAACAGTTTTTATGAAAGAAACTATTGAGGCCGAACCAAGTGGCCCTGATGTACCCGTAATCTGCAGAGTTGCTGCAATTGCTGTCTTAGATAATCCTTTTTCGGGACAATACGTTGAAGATTTGTCACTATTATATGGGATTGCTCTGACAGTGGGAGAAAAACTTATGCCACAGGCTGTTGCTATGTTGGAAAAGCAGCCCCGATCATATGGAAAAGCGGCAATTGTTGGTGTTAATGGAGATATCGAGCATGGGGCTGCTGCATTACATCCAACTTTGGGTAAACCAATGCGAGCTGCAGTTGGAGGTGGGGAGTCAATTATCCCCCACACAGCAAAAATTGGGTCGGTAGGCGCTCAAATAGACGTACCATTGGGGAATAAGGATGATATTTGGTCATTTAATGATCTTGATACGATTTCAGTAACTGTTTCGGACGCGCCTCGGCCGGACGAGTTTGTCTTAGTTATGGCAATAGCTGACGGTGGTAGGGCAAACCCTCGTATTGGCAGTGGGCATGCCGCCAAGTGATGGATAATTAAGGAGAGTAGAAAAAGATTTTAAAAGGCGCATTAGCCTTTCCCAATATTCTGCAAAAACTGGATTATAGATTAAATTTCTTGGAGTGGTTAACGTGACGATAGACTTGAATAAACTTTGCAGTAGCCTTAGAGAGTCCCGGACAGAGACTATTGCTAACAGAAAAATGCTTCCAAAAATTCGTGATGTAATTAAGGAGTCTGGCGTACAGCGTATATTGCAACCTTCGGATTTTGGCGGTAGTGGGGGGCCTCTAGAAAATATTGTAGGAGCCCTGACCCAGATTGGTTCAAGTTGTGGTTCTAGTGGCTGGGTTGCGGCACAGTATGTGTTACATAATTATATGATCGCCCAATGGCCTGAATCGGGTCAAAATAAGGTGTGGGGAAAGGATCCAAAGGCGCTTATTGCAGGGATTCTAATACCTAGTTGTGGGACTTACACGGTGACTGACAGTGGGTATCTTGTCACTGGGCACTGGCCGTGGGTTACTGGAGTTGACACATGTGATTGGTGTATGGTTACGGCTTATGAAAAGGATAACCCTAATCATGATTCTCATCGGCACTTTTTGTTGCAGCGAAGCGAATTAGATATCATCGATAAGTGGCATGCGATAGGCTTGCGCGGTAGCGGAACAAACGACGTTAAGCTCGAGCATGTATTTGTCGATGACGATTTATCACTGACTATGGAGGAATTAAGAGGGGGCGAATCTCCGGGAAAGCACTGGGAAAGTAATCCTCTATACTTACTACCAAGTTATTCTATATTTGGTATTGGAATCACTAGTGGGGCAGTCGGAATCGCTCAGGAGGTTGTGAGAGAATATAATGCAATAGTACGAAAGAAAACTTCTGTAATGAGTGAAAAAGGTGTAGCAGACTTTTCTTCTCAGCAGATTAAGTTTGCTGATGCCATGTGTGGGGCAGACAGTGCAGCCGAAATTCTACGTTTTGCCGCAGCTGAGTTTTTGGCAATTCCTGTTAAGGAGGGGAGGGTGCCAACTGATTTAGAACGGTCAAGGTGTCGTGCTTTGGCTACTTTCGCCGGAAATCTAGCGATGGATGCAGCAAGGTTAGTCTGGGATCTGTCTGGGGCAAATAGCGTTCTCAACTCAAGTCAATTAGGATCATTGTATACAGACCTTCTAGTAGCCTACCAACATTTTACTCAAATTAGGGACCCTAACTATAAAAGTTTTGGCCGAACGCTATATGGCTTGCCTCTCGATAATATTACGCTTTAGGACGCTTTTGTGTGGCTTTAGCTTTGGTCGGGGTCATATCAATTGCCTGAGACCTAATTTAGTGATTAATGAGTCTAAATTGGCTCCGATATTAAGGGTGGCCGTTCTTTTTCGCGGCGTACTAATAGCAGCCATGTTGTTAATTGCTTGCATTGGCTGTTCCTTAAGTAAAAATAGCGAATCTTTAGAGTGGTAGCAGGAAACTGCAGATAAGGGTTATCCTGAGGCGCAATATAATCTTGGTATACTTTATGCAACTGGTAGTGGGGTCGAATTAAGTCATACCGAAGCCGTAAAATGGTATAGGTTGGCAGCTGACCAAGGCTTAGCTAATGCACAATTTAATCTCGGTGTGAGCTATGCTAATGGCGAAGGTATCCCACAAAACAACATCAAGGCATATATGTGGTGGTCTTTAGCTAAAGCCCAAGGTCACGATGTCGCAGCTAAATATATGATTTCAATTAAGAGAAATATGGTTCCATCAGACGTTTCTAGAGCTCAGCAACTTGCAGAGGATTGGTGGAATAATTTTAATAGTAGGTGATTATTCAGTTTGCATGAGAGGGTGTAAAAAATGGAATTCTACTTATTAACCAAAAATGATGACATAAAATTTATGTCACATATTGATTATTGAGGGTTTAATGTGCAATGCTACAGCATGTTTCATTTAATACGTTATACAGTTATTGCCATATTTCTTACTTGCTCGTATGATTTCGCGTCCGCCGAAAACCATACAGGTAGCCATGTTATAAAGTCGTTAAACGCATCATTGCTTTCTATGATGCGGGAGGCTGATAACCTCGGTTTCGAAGGCCGGCATAGTCATATGACCCCAGTTGTAAAAAAATCATTTGATATGTCTTTGATAGCGAGACTTGCCACTGGTAAGTATTGGGATAAGTTTTCTGCTGAAGAACAGGATCAGCTTGTAGAATCGCTCGAGCAACTAGCAATTACGACGTATGCAGCACGTTTTAAAGAAAATTCGGGTGTGACGTTCCGAGTGTTATCTGAAGAGCTCACAAAGGAAGGAGCTCTCAAGGTAAACAGTGAGTTAGTTAAGGGTGATGGCGAAGTAATTATTCTTAACTATGTCATGTACGGGGGGGCAAAAAAGTGGCGCATTGTTGATGTGCACTTCTTGGGCAAATATAGTGAGTTAAGCCTTAGGCGCTCTGAATACTTGTCGGCATTATCGGTAGGGGGAATTGAGCGTTTGCTGAGTGCTATTAATGAGAAAATTGACGGTTACAAAACAGGCGCCCTCCAGTAACTTTTCTTTGTAGAGCCGGTTAATAGGGTTTTTCAGAATTGCTTCATGTTTTAAAAAAAAGGTCTTTAGTTACGTCCGCGCAGGCGACTTTACATTGTCTTGTAGGTTGTGTTGTTGGTGAGGTGGCAGGCCTGATGATTGGCGTATCACTGGGTTTAGGCGTTCCTTATACAATTGCACTTGCGGTGGTACTTGCTTACATTTGTGGGTTTTGTCTTGCAGTTATTCCAGTCATGTCGCGAGAATCACTTAGTTTGCTGGCGTCAATAAAGGTAGTTTGGTTAGGTGAAGCCATATCCATTGCTGCAATGGAGATAGCCATGAACGGCATAGACCTTTGGATTGGGGGAATTCAATCTGATACGCTGGCTGCTCCCATATTTTGGATCGGACTTGCTGGCGCTATACCCGCTGGTTACTTTGCTGCATGGCCGGTAAATCACTTTCTTTTAAGTAGACAGTTGAAGGCTTGTCATTAAGAGCCATAAGTTGGCAGCAAGGTTACACCGTATAATCACGTTGTTATAGAAGTGGTTTATATTTCTATAGAAAAGAAATTCCCGTTGCATTTGCATTTGAGAATGATTATTAATTGCAGTATAGTAATTTTTCCGTTATCGGAATTATTTGTTGTTTTTATTACTCACGCGGGAGCTACGGGATGAAAAATGAGGCCTTTAGATATTCGACAAGGGTCCCAGGGTATTTGAGCAGGGATAAAAGCACTATCTCGAAACGGGTCAGTGGTGTGAACGATTCCTATATACCTGACCTGAAATTTTCAGAACAAATTGTTGTGTGGACAGCTAGACGTTTTGGTTTGATTGGAAACATGGGTTTATTATTTGACTTGAGTTCACCTGCTCAACGCGAGAACGCAATCCGTAAGGTTGGTATGGAACTTGGAGAGGTATTCCTAAAATTACCGGACAATATGTTAGGGAATAAAGTGGCAGGTGATCTTGAAAGTGTCATATCTTCTTTCGCAGAATCTGGTTATAGAGGGCTCAAATTAAATTTTCAAAGTTGTCGGCTAATTTCGGATGATGAACGCTTGTTGTTATCATTTTTTGCTGGTTGTCAACGGGGTGATTACGCCCATGTAACAGAGCTTTTAGCATGGTTTTTCCCTTGTTGTAAAATTAGGGATGTTATTCAGAGGGCTAGTGCTTTTGCTGATGTTTTTAAGTCCAACCAGTTATATTTTCCACAGCGGATCAATTTTAACTGCCAGAATTATCAAGTAGTGGCTAATAAGAAAACTGTTCACTGATAATTTATAGAGATTGGTTAACAAAATAGTAATTTGCTTTTATATTTTTTTTTATTATGATAATGAGAATGATTTGCATTTGCAGTATAAGCATTAAGATTAAGAGTGAGGATATTTGATGTACAAAATTATGACCGCCGGTATTTCTGTAGTCGCTATAGCCCTGATAACAAATGTGTCGGTAGCTGATGAGTTGGTGTATAGCAACTTTCCAGTTACTGTGCAGGATTACTCCGGTAGTAAAACGACCTCGGTTTCCTATACGGGGCAAATTGCACGGCATACATTGCACGATTCATTAAAGAAAATGGCTGGCACAAGTCCAGGCAAAGCATTGTCAAGCGCTGGTGCAGATGATCCAAGAAATTTTCGTGTGGGCAATCTCAAACGGGATATGATGTCCTACTTCGAGGGTAAAGACGAAGGAAGGGCTATTCTTGCTCCTAAGACTAAGGGGCTCTTTGCTATATCCCAGACGGGTGTTGATGATATTTCTAAAGGGAAAAATTTAGCCGGCAAGACCTACAAGGGTACTATAAGTGGTATGCCCAATAATATGACGGGTAGCGAATTGGTAGAGTTCTGGATCGGTAAGGCAGCTGAGGCTGAAGGGGGGGTTGACGCTGCTAACGGCTACAATTATCCCCAGTTGATCTCAAAATTTATTATGGGGGCAGTATTCTATAATCAGGTGGTTGATGGTTATCTAGATGAATATTTAGCCGCCGACAAGAAGCCGAATAACAAGCCTTATAAAGACGGAGCGGCATATACTGGTAAAGAGCATGCATGGGACGAAGCGTTCGGTTATTTTGGGACGCCTGCACATACTCTGAAGTTAACTGCTCAGCAAGTTTATGAAATCGCCAAAATGGGCAGTAAATCGAAGGATCCTGCCGACGCTCTGTCATATGCAGATTACAACAATGATGGTGTTGACGATTTAAAAACAGAGATGACTTTCGGACCTGCCTATTATGCTTCAGCTTTTGATAAATCAGGGTCTACATCGTATCTGCACACGATTACTAGGGCATTTCTTGACGGGCGAAAACTTATAACGAGCGCAAACGGTCAGAAACTTACGGATCAACAGCGGTCATCATTAAGGGATTACGCAAAAATTATTGGCGACAATTGGGAAAAAGTTCTCGCTGAGGCAACTTTTAAATATGCGGGGTCTGTTTATAAGGACATGATGAGTCTGGAAGCGATTTTGGATGCGAATGGTAATATAGCTAAAGCCAATAGCAACTACATCAAGCATTGGGGCGAGTTGAAGGGTTTTAGTCTCGCGCTGCAAGCTGGTAAGAACAATCTGGGTGAAACTGCAACACGTCTCAATAGGCTAATCGGCTCCGGGCCGCTTCTAACTAATCTTGGACAGGTAGTTGATATCAATAGTAAGGGAGAGTATGTGCGGGACCAAGGGTCGTCTTGGGGGGAATACATGTTGCATATGCTAAAAGCACAAGTTCTTTTGAAGGAGCAGTTTGGAATATCGGCATTGGCGAACGATATGACCGGAGAGATGGCAACGCTAACAAACTCGGTGGGTAGCGGTGCAAGTGCTGAAAACGATTAACAGCACGTCCCTAGCGGATTGAGAGCATTGGCTCAATCCGCTAGGGTTTTCTCTTAGGAGTTCAGATGTATGAAGTCTGCATAGATTATATTGAATACTTGATAGACCCGTTTATTAATCCGCAAAAGCGGGTTTTTTTCGGTTATCTCGGCTCTGCTTTTGTTGTGGCTATGTTAGTTCAGCTATTTGTTTCAAAAAATAGTGTGAGAACGTCGTTTCTAAAACTATTTGCACTTAAAATCTGGACATCTCCATCGGCACGCGCTGATTACAAGGTGCTGCTTGTAAACCAAGCCATGATGATGGGAATTGCGCCACAGCTTTTGTCAAAGCTTGCGCTTACAACATTAATATTTGAAACGTTGCATATCTGGTTGGATGGCAGGGTTATGCTTTGGAACTCAGCGCCAGAATGGAGTATAGCGGCAATTTTCACTTTTACGTTATTTCTAGTTGATGACTTAGCAAAATATTGTGTCCATCGCCTACTGCATAGATTCCCGTTGTTATGGTGTTTCCACAAAGTTCACCATACGGCCGAAACACTCACGCCTTTAACTGTATACCGCACGCATCCTGTAGAGGCAGTAATTTTCGGGGTGCGTTCAGTTTGCGTGCAGGCCGCAGTAATAGCCTCCTTTTTGTATTTTTTCGGGAGCAAAGTCGAGTTGGTAACTCTGTTAGGGTCAAGTGCATTTTTATTTATTTTTAATGTGGTTGGATCAAATCTTCGCCATTCTCATGTATGGATTTCATATGGTAGCTTAGTAGAGAAAATTTTTATTTCTCCAGCTCAACACCAAATTCATCATTCCACATCTCCCCATCACCATGACCGTAATTTTGGAGCTGTGCTTGCCGTATGGGATTGGTTGGGTGGGTCTCTATGGACTACCAGTAGAAGTGAGACGATTCTTTGCTTTGGTGTTGGCAAGATAGACGGGTATCCTCATAATATAAAAGCGCTTTATATGAAACCAATTTACGATGCATTACTCTATCTCAAATCAGCTTTTACCCAAAAATATACTAGGCTAATCATGTTTTTTTCTATTGGTATCCAAAGACGTTTAATTGTTCCTGCAATATTGGTTATAATAACTCTCATATCATTCACGATGCCGGTTTTGGCAAAAGAGTTGAATATATATTCACACCGTCAACCATTTCTTATAAAGCCATTTATTGAGGCATATGAAGCCGAGACCGGTACCAAAGTTAATATTGTTTATGCTTCAAAGGGCCTAGCTCAACGCTTGCAGTCAGAAGGTTCTCGAAGTCCAGCCGACCTTATCTTAACCGTAGATATAGCCCGACTTTACGTATATGCGGACAAAAATTTATTGGCGCCAGTTTCTTCTGAAGCCTTGATAGCAAATATACCGTCGCATTTGCGCGATCCACAGAATCACTGGTTTGCCTTTTCAAAAAGGGCTCGGGTAATAGTTGTAAGAAAAAACGCAAAGGACGCATTGCACATTCAGAGATATGAGGATTTAGCAGAAAAAAAATGGAAGGGTCGACTTTGTCTCCGGCCTGGTAGCCATGTTTATAATAGGGCTTTGGTAGCTTCCATGATAAATGCTATTGGTGCGGATGCTACCGAAATATGGGCAAAAGGACTGGTGGCAAATCTTGCAAGGCGGCCACAGGGCAATGACCGGGCACAAGTGAAAGCAATTTTCGAGGGCGTGTGCGATATTTCAATAATTAACAATTATTATTATGGAAAACTAAAATTTTCAGATAAATTGGATCAGAGAGAATGGGCTAAAGCGGTTAAACTTATCTTTCCAAATCAGGGGGGTAGGGGAGCGCACATAAATATTTCCGGTGGTGGCGTTGTAAAATATTCTAAAAATAAGAAAGAGGCGGTCCGGTTTCTTGAATTTCTTACAAGCGAAAAAGCACAGAGTTTATACGGAGCAATCAATTTTGAGTACCCTGTCAGAATTGGGATGGCCCAACCAGCAGAATTAAACTCTTGGGGTGTTTTTCAGGAAGACCAACTTTCAATCGGGCGTATTGCTGAGTTGGCTCCAAGGGCACAAAGGATTATAGATAGAGTTGGTTGGTAAATTTTAAAATTTATGTCCTGGTTATATGAACCGTTCTTGGTTGAATCCTTGGGTTTTAGGAGCACTTTCAGTAACGTGCGTATTCTTAGCCCCTATTCTTGCCGTTTTTGCTGCAGCTTCCGGCGATAGCGGGGGCCTATGGTCCCATCTTTTTGACACGGTACTGCCGAGATACGTCACTAATACCTTGCTTCTGATGTTTGGAGTAGGCTGTGTAAGTCTAATTTTTGGTATTTCCTCTGCTTGGGTTGTCGTACGGTATGATTTTCCGGGACGTCGAATAATTGAGTGGGCTTTATTGCTACCTTTTGCAGTACCACCTTATTTAATTGCGTATACATATACAGATTTTTTTGAGTATGCAGGCCCCTTGCAAGTGATGCTCCGGAGTGTTTTCGGTTGGAATAACGCGGGTGATTACTGGTTTCCAGAAATTAGATCTATGCCTGGGGCTATAATGGTTATGGGTTCAGTGCTTTATCCGTATGTGTACGTAATGTCCCGCATTGCCTTCGTGTTAACGCCTGCTTCTTTATATGAAGTTGGTATTATGTCGCACCAAAATTTGTTTTGGAAAATTGGATTGCCGCTTGCACGCCCAGCAATTATTGCTGGTTTAGCACTAGTTCTGATGGAGACAATTTCAGATTTCGGGACAGTGGAGTATTTTGCTATTGAGACTTTGACGCTCGGCATTTTCAATGTTTGGCTGGGTATGAACAGTCTTCCGACAGCGTCACAAATTGCGTCGTTATCTTTTTTGTTCATTATCGCGCTTTTAGTTGTAGAGATTATTGCACGGTCTCGGCGACGCTTTATGGATACAACGCGACGGGCTAAACCTCTGCAGCCCATATCTTTGGGTGGGGGATCCGCTGCTATATGTTGGGTAGTGTGCCTATTACCTATAATATTGGGGTTTGTTATACCAGTTAGTATTTTATTAAGTTTCGTAGCAGAAAATTCTCATCCAGGATCTATGGATATTATAGGAGGAGCGGCACTTAACTCATTATTTATATCAGGTGTTGCGGCTGTTCTCGTAATTTCTGGCGCAGCATTTTTAGGGTTCGTAGCTATCTACAAAGGAAATGCCGCACTTAAGCAAATGATCGCACTCGCTTCCATAGGGTATGCCTTTCCTGGCACAATTTTAGCTATAGGTGTCGTGACTATCGGAGGTGCTCTGGATGCAGGCGTCGCTAATTTTCTAATGGAACACTTTGCAATTTCTCACCAGGGTTGGTTTACAGGTGGGGTAGGATTAGTAATTTTTGCGTGCGTGGTTAGGTTTCAAGCGATTGGTTATGGAGCGGTTACTTCAGGGTTAGAGCGCTTGTCTCCCAATATGATGGACGCAAGCCGGGTGCTCGGGATTGGGTTTGGAAAAAGTCTTATTAGAGTAATGATTCCACTTACCAGCTTATCGTTTGTGGGCGGAGGTCTGCTAGTTTTTGTGGACTCAATGAAAGAATTACCGATGGCACTACTTCTTCGACCATTTAATTATGAAACATTGGCAACTTATGTATATCAATACGCAAAAGATGAACTTCTTGAGGAAGCAGCATTGCCGGCGCTTATAATTGTCGCTGCCAGTATAATTCCCGTTATCATTATGAATTATACCCTTAACAAGTTTATAAGGCACTGATGCTTAAAGAAA
>CAYRUX010000168.1:0-16146 GCA_964427515.1 uncultured Rhizobiaceae bacterium | reverse complement strand
ATAATATGGATCGGTCTCCCTTGTACAGTGGAATTATCGAAGGGGTGGGGCCACGTTATTGTCCTTCAATTGAGGACAAAGTGTTTCGTTTTTCACAAAGAGAGTCACATCAAATCTTTTTGGAACCAGAAGGTTTAAATGATCACACTATATATCCCAATGGCATATCAACTTCTCTTCCAGAGGAAGTTCAGCTGCAATTTCTACGAACAATTCGTGGCCTCGAAAATGTAGAAATGATACGACCAGGTTATGCGATTGAATACGATTACGTAGACCCTCGGGAGTTACATTCAAGTTTGGAAACAAAACGAATTAAGGGACTTTTTTTGGCCGGACAAATTAATGGCACAACAGGATATGAAGAAGCTGCAGCTCAGGGCATTATTGCTGGTTTAAACGCTGGATTTTCTGCTGGGGGAGCAGTTTCAATGATTTTAGATCGAGCAGATGCCTTTATTGGCGTAATGATTGATGATTTGACCCGGTTGGGTGCAGCCGAGCCATATAGAATGTTTTCGTCTAGGTCGGAATACAGATTAAAACTCAGACCAGATAATGCAGACCAGAGGCTTACTCAGAAAGCCATAGACTTGGGGTTTGCTAGTTTAACGCGGGCGCAATCGTTTAACGAAAAGAAAAAACACTTGAACCATGCTAGAAGATTATTAACTAGTTTCAAAGCAACGCCAAACAAGCTTGCTAGGTACGGGATACAAATAAAACATGATGGAGTAGTACGGAATGCTTTTGAGCTTCTAGCTTTTCCTAATGTGGATCTAGATGATCTTTCAAAAATATGGCCGGAAATAAAGGGTTTAGATGAAAATATTTCTTCCCAAATTAATATTGAATCTCAATATTATAGGTATTTGAAGCGGCAAGCGGCTGATATTGATGCTTATAAAAGAGATGAATCGCTCCTAATTCCAGCCGATCTCGATTATAGTAAAGTTGGGGGACTTTCTACGGAGGCTCGCTTAAAGCTTCAAACTGGCATGCCTCTAACTTTGGGTGCGGCATCCCGGATATCTGGGGTTACCCCGGCCGCTATTACTGCACTGTTGCGTTACGTTAAGCGAGGCTCAATTTCTGGGCGACCCAATTATGTTAAAGTCATGAAAGATGACGCAAGCCGCATAAGTACCAGTTAGTATGTTTCACGTGAAACACAAGATTGCCCTTAATTATGTCATATGAGGGATGGAATAGTTTCAAAAGAGACCAGGTTGTTTCACGTGAAACATATGACAAATTGGAGGCCTTTTCTGATTTGTTGAAACAATGGAATGCCAGTATTAACCTTGTTTCCAAAAACTCCATTGAGAAGTTGTGGAAGAGGCATATAGCGGATTCAATGCAGGTTAGTGCTTTAATTAGGAACGTTGATGGTAGTATTTTGGATATAGGTACCGGAGCTGGCTTCCCTGGGCTTATAATCGCAATTTTAGGGGCAGAAAAAGTACATCTAGTTGAGTCAAATTCAAAGAAATGCTCGTTCCTGAGGGAGGCTATCAGAATTACCAATTGTAATGCGCAAGTTCATAATGTTCGCTTAACACCGCGGAGCGCGGCTGCCTTAAATATACCTAGGGTTGACGTCATTACAGCTAGAGCAGTTACTTCATTAGTTAATCTACTAGATATAGTCTTTCCAATAGTGTATGAGGGTACATATTGTATTTTTCACAAAGGAAGTCGAGTTGAAGATGAAATATTAATTGCTAAAAGCAAATGGGATTTTGAGTTAGACCGAGTAAGGAACGCAGTAGAGCCAAATAGCGTGATTCTTAGATTGAAGAATCTTCGACCGAGGCAAACAAATGGAGAGATAAATTAGGTGGATCAACAATTAGACGCAATATCCAACGAATTTTATTCGTCCATGTCAGATTCCAGTATGTCAGATTGTATCATAGCTATTGCGAATCAGAAAGGAGGGGTCGGCAAAACCACTACAGCTATTAACTTAGCCACGGCACTTGCTGCTGTAGGGTTAAAGATTCTTATCATAGATTTCGATCCCCAAGGAAATGCAAGTACAGGTCTTGGAGTCCCGCTAGAAAAGCGTTCTTTGGGGAGTTACGGCCTTATTCACGGTACTCAAATTATTGAAGTTGTATGTTCAACGCAAATACCAAACCTTGACCTTGTTCCAGCAACTGTCGAATTGGCAGGCCTGGAATATGAACTTTCGGAAACATCCGAACCACAATATCTACTGAAAAAAGCTTTGCAAAAAGGGGAAGATAAAGAAACTGATACAAATTCTACAAAGAGCAAGTATTACGATTACGTAATAATTGACTGTCCCCCAGCATTAGGCTTGTTGACTGTTAATGCTCTGGTAGCTGCAGATTCTTTATTAGTACCTTTACAATGTGAGTTTTTTGCCTTGGAGGGTTTAAGCCAATTACTTGATATTTATCAAAGGGTAAAAACCTCTTTTAATAGTATTTTAGAAATAGAGGGCGTGGTGCTTACAATGTATGACAAACGAAACAATTTGTCCGAGCTGGTGGCGGAAGATGTGAGAAAACATCTAGGTGACAAAGTTTACAACACGGTAATTCCAAGAAATGTACGTGTTTCTGAAGCACCGTCTTTTGGTCGGCCAGTTCTACTTTATGATTTTAACTGCGCTGGAGCACAAGCTTATGTGCATCTTGCCAGTGAAATGCTTCGGCGCAAGGAGGTCGCATTATTATAATGAGTTCAGATTCATCATCTCAATCGGTTCAGCGGGCGCGTGGTCTAGGTTCTGGGCTTGCAACTCTTTTAGGCGAAAGTGGACGAGTTGGTCAGGCCAATGACGGTATAAATACTTCCTCGGTCAAAACACTTCCTATAAGCAGTCTTCATGCAGGTAAATTACAGCCAAGAACGGAGTTCGATGAGGGTGAGATTGACTCTTTGGCGCAGTCGATTAAAACAGAGGGTATAATTCAACCAATTCTTGTCAGACCCAATAATGCTTCTGAGAGCAACTACGAAATAATTGCTGGAGAGCGTCGTTGGCGTGCTGCCCAGTTGGTGGGGCTGCACGAAGTTCCAGTAATTATACATTTGGTTGATGATCAGGATGCTCTAAAAATTGCTCTTGTTGAAAATTTACAACGCCAAGATTTAAACATTTTTGAAGAGGCTGAAGCCTACCAGCATTTGATGTTAGACTATGGTAATTCTCAGGAAGATGTTGCGAGAGCTCTGGGTCGTAGTAGAAGTCATGTCGCTAATTCAATTCGAATGCTTAGGTTGCCTGACCAAATTAAAGCAATGGTTACTGAAGGAAAATTAAGCGCCGGGCATGCAAGGGTGCTTTTAGGCCACAATAAAGCTGTTGAATTGGCAAATAAAGTAGTTAGTGATCAATTGAATGTTAGACAAACGGAATCTCTTTTAAAGGCCTTCGTAAATGGAAACTCGGCGAAATTTGCTCACCGAAAAGCAAAAGATGTGAACTTAAGAGATTTAGAAACTACTGTCTCAAATCGACTTGGTTTAGAGGTTACCATATCTGAACAGAAGCAAGGCGGTTCCGTCAAAATTAGATATAAGTCATTGGAACAATTGGATAAATTACTAAAGAAACTGAGTTAGGTTTGCCTTTGTACTGAGTGTGCTGCAGTTCCTATTCTTAGTATTGCCCGTGAACAGATTTCTGTAGCGGGCAAACCAGTGGTTTTGCATTCACGCTCGGATTTCATAAGAATATCTAGAGCTTGTGAAATTCGTAATGGGGTCCATATAGTGGTTTGTTTACGAAAAGCTTTCAGGCGCTTGAAAAATATAGGAGGTCGAAGTGAAGTTATCAGTTTGTCCAATGATTCACCTTCTTCAGCGAGGCCTGAAACATAATGAAGTACGCTAAAATGTCGAGAAATTGCTCTAATTATAGTAATTGGCTGCACTCCTTCATTAAGCGCCAAAGTTAAGTATTTTTCTATATTAATTAATTCACCGATTCCGACTGCATCGACAAGCAATTCCAGCGACAGTTGACTGGAATCACCCACGCATTCCGAGGCCAGCTGCAAAGATATAAGGATATGTTCTTGTTGATCTGACTTTCGCTTATTTGAGGTGTAAATTATTAACTTCTCTAATTCAGTTTTTATCAACATCCGATCATTTCCTAAGCGCCTAATGACCCATTCCATAGCATCATCTTCAAGAACGGCGTTTTCAGAATTTAGATATTCCCTAATAAATGCACGAAGGGTTGATGTGTCGTCTTCGTAACATGGTATAGATGCAAGATCCGGGCTCTTTTCGAAAACTTTCCTGAGACGGGACTTGGGAGCCAGTACTCCACTTTCAATTACTAGCAGAGTGTCCCCGGCCTCAGATTCCAAAGCATTATTAATAGGCTTTAGAAGTTTATCCCCCGCATTTTTTAGCCAGATTGCTCTTCGTCCACCTCCAAAAGAGATTGCTGCTACTTCATCTGCCAGACGAACTGAATCTTCCTTAAGTTCGTGCGCATCTAATTCGCACACTCGAAATGTATCCGACAAACATCCGGCGGCGTATGTTACAGCCTTTTTTGCTCTTTCACGCACAAGACCAAGATTTGGACCATAAACAAGTAATGCTCGGAATTGTGCCGGTGGTTGAGCGCAGATCTGGTCCGCGTTAGTGCCTTTGATTGCTACCAACGTACTAAACTATTGAAAAAAAAGACAAAGTTTATCTTCATGATTCAGAAAAAGACCTTACGCATAGAATACTTGCTTTTCCTATTGGTTAACTTTTTGCAACAAAGTAGACTACTAAAGAATCAAATATTTTGTTAGCAGTTTCTTGGGATACCCGTTTCATAGTATTTTTTTCAGCAGTAATAGCAGCAAAGTCCGACTCTACAACGTTAAAACTTCCCACTGAACGTACTGAACTACTAAATAGAGTATTATTTTTGGAAATATCTGTTAACACAAATTTGGCTACCATTTTTACATTTTTTCGAGTGGCCGTATTATCCAGCTGGATAAGAAGGGGCTCAATACGGCTCGAAAGTTGCACTGATAATCTGTAGAGTGGTGGTTCAGCAGTTCCTTTCGGGTGTATTTTATTTAAAAGATGATTTCGAAGATGTAATCCCGGTATGCCTGGAATTGGATCAATGGTAAGGAAATTGAACTGATTTTGTATAGGATAGCTCGTTTTATTTTTATAAATTGGTGTAAAACCACACCCAGATACGATAGCAACAGATATTAGAAAGGATATGATCTGCCAGTATCTCTTATGTCCTTGAGTATTAAAGTACAACATTAACTATTTTACCTGGTACTACGATAACCTTTTTTATTTGTTTCCCAGCGATAGCTTTTTGTATATTTTTATCTGACAATGCTGCTTTTTCTACGGCGGTTATGTCGTCGTCCACGCTTAAAGAAAGCGTAGCTTTTTTCTTTCCATTAATCTGTACTGGTATGATTAGTTTGTCTTCAGAAAGATATTTTTCTTCTGCACATGGCCAGTTCATTTCAGAAATAGAATTTTCATTTCCCAAGTTTGACCATAGTTCTTCACATATATGCGGCGTCATTGGCGCTAGAAGTCTCAAAATAATTTCAATACATGTAAGGTAGATAGAATTATCGACGTGGTTATTATTACGAAATTGAATTAGAACGTTTGTAAGCTCTCTAATACGTGCAACCGCCCTGTTAAAATGGAACTTTTCTAAGTCTTGGGTTACGTCGTGTATTGTCTGGTGCATTTTTTTCAACACTGTTTCTTCAGTGATGCCGTTGTCTGGTTCTACCTTACTTTTAGGATAATCGCCATCCATGGTGGAAGTTTCCAAAAGATCGGCAACCAATCGCCACAACCCGCTTAGATACCGCCAAGCACCTTTAATACCCGCGTCGCTCCATTCCAAATCCCGCTCTGGTGGGCTGTCAGAAAGCATAAAAAGTCTTGCAGTATCGGCGCCGTAACCATCAATTATGTCTTCAGGATCTACCACATTCCGTTTCGATTTACTCATCGAAACGGATCTACCTACAGTCACTGGCGCACCATTTTTAACGTTTACAAAGTCGCCGTTTACTGGGTCATTCTTGACTTCTTCGGGATAGAGCCAGTTCCCTGTTTTATCCTGGTAGGTCTCATGGCAGACCATCCCTTGGGTAAATAGACCAGAAAAAGGTTCGTCGATATTAATGTGGCCACAGCGTTTCATAGCCCGCATAAAAAATCTTGAATATAGTAGATGAAGTACTGCATGTTCCACACCCCCGATATATTGGTCGACCGGCAGCCATTCCCTTCCCTCTTTTGTGACGGGTGTATTATCGCGTGGGGAACAAAATCTAGCGAAATACCATGAAGAATCTACAAAGGTATCCATTGTATCTGTATCGCGCTGAGCATCGTTTCCGCACGATGGACAGGTTACGTTACGCCATTCCGAATGATTATCTAGAGGGTTTCCAGGCGTATTAAATAGGACATCATCTGGTAATTTGACCGGGAGCTGATCACGTGGGACTGGCACTATCCCGCATTTCTTGCAGTGTATAACGGGTATTGGACAACCCCAATAACGCTGCCGCGAAATACCCCAGTCTTTAAGTCTAAAGTTTACCATCCTGGAGCCGAGGTAAAGGGCTTCAAGGCGCTTTATGGCAGAATCCTTCGCTTCTTCAACCGAAAGTCCATCTAAGAAATCAGAGTTTATCAGGGTTCCCTCATCTACGTAGGCGGTATCATGAATTATATAATCATCGGAATTAATGCCCTGTGGGCAGACTACGGGAACTACCTTTAAATTGTATTTACGAGCAAACTCAAGGTCTCGCTGGTCATGGGCTGGACAGCCAAAAATTGCGCCAGTTCCATAATCCATGAGGACAAAATTAGCTATGTACACGGGTAGCTCTAGTCCTGCTATAAAGGGGTGAATTGCTCTTAGCCCCGTATCAACGCCAGTTTTCTCAGTTTTCTCTATAATTTCCTCGTTGTTTCCAAGTCGATTACATTCTTTTACAAAAGAGAAAATTTCCGCGTTGCTCTTAGCCAGTTCTTCGCTGATAGGATGATTGGGAGATAGCGCGCAGAATGAGGCGCCGAATAGAGTGTCGGGGCGTGTTGTATAAACAGTCAGAGTTTCAAGTTCAGCTAAACTAGAACTTTTATCGCACCCTATAAGTGGAAATATAACTTTAGCACCGGTGGAACGCCCAATCCAGTTTGTTTGCATTAGGCGCACTTTCTGCGGCCAGCGCTCTAATTCATTCAAGGCTTCAAGAAGCTCATGGGAATAATCAGTTATGCGGAAAAACCATTGCGACAATAACCGTTTTTCTACAACGGCTCCAGACCGCCAGCCACGACCCTCAATTACTTGTTCGTTAGCAAGCACCGTATTATCAACCGGGTCCCAGTTAACCCATGATTCTTTCCGATAGGCTAAGTTCTCCTCTAGAAAATCCAGAAAAATACTTTGTTGATGCACATAATAGCCCGGATTGCACGTTGCAATTTCCCGATCCCAATCGAGCGAAAGTCCAAGTGACTTAAGTTGCCGCCGCATAGTATCAATATTCGCATAAGTCCATTCCTTTGGATGAACATTTCTTTCCATAGCAGCATTTTCTGCCGGTAGGCCAAAAGCATCCCAACCCATTGGATGGAGGACGCTGTAACCTTGGGATCGTTTATAACGAGCCACAACGTCACCCATCGTATAGTTACGTACATGGCCCATGTGGATTTTCCCTGATGGGTAGGGAAACATCTCAAGGACGTAATATTTTGGTTTTCCTGAGGCCGTATCCGCTTGATGGGTTTTGTTCAAATCCCAAGCTGACTGCCATTTTTTTTCTATTTCCTTGGCATTGTACCGGTTAGTCATTTTTGTTACATTTCTGCAGAGTTACTGAATTTATTGGAAATAGCGCCATATTGACCTTGGTTTTACTCCATAATTCCCGTCTTCAGTTGGCGCGCCCTCTCTAAAATTTTATTTTCGAGACCGGAAACTGTTGAAGGGTTAATAGCACTATCAACCCAGTCCCCGTCATCCTTTTGTTTCTGGCGGAATACTGCGACCCGCAATCCGTCCGCGCGCAAGGTACGTGTTAATATGTAGACTGTCATCTTAAACCGTTCGTTTGGGTTTTCTGGAGGGGCGTACCAGTCGGTTATGATTACCCCACCAAACGGGTCGGCAGATGTGAGAGGCATAAAAGAGATGGTGTCTAACGAAGCACGCCATAAATGGCTGTTCACCCCAATACCGACCCGCCCACCCGGGTCGTCACCTCTACGTTTGGATCCAAAAAGTTGGAGCCCGTCATCACCAAAAATACTTTGACCAGCAGTTAGTCCCTGCGAGGTTCGCGGGTCTGCAATATCTTTTTTCCACTGTTCCGGATCTGTATTCTGGAAGCTCCCGCAGCCTATGACCCCAATCAGAAGGGACGCAAAAATTACGGATGTCAAATATTTAAGAATACTAAGTCTCATACCTATTGCTCTATTAATCAGTTTGCCTACATCTACTCAGTTGCCAAAACCCAATTTCTGTTAGCTTAGGGAGCTTCATATCACATTCACTGGTAAAACCGCAAAATCTCGACGTAGTCTTCCGCCAACATGTCCCAAAAAGTGGCAATTAGTCGTAAAGTGAGATATTATTATCACATGTTGCTAAAATGATAGAATTGAACTTTCATAATTCTTGATATTTAGCTCAATTCGAATAAATTCTTATGTGGTTGCCCTCGTTGGGTGGCCAGACACGCTGTATTTGCAGTCTTGCCATTAATAATAAGGACACAAGTCCAAAGAATAGGTGGCGGTTAGGCTTCGAAAATAGCGATGGCAATGCGAGTAATTACCAGACGGTCTGGCTTAGCCAGCGACGGGCTGGGAATCCATATCTCTCCGTAGGAGGATTGAAAATATGAAGAAAACACTTTTATTAGGCACTACTGCACTTGTAGCCGCTGGTTTTGCAGTTAGCAGTGTAGCTCAGGCAGAAGAGCCGATTTCAGCTGGTATTAGCGGCTATTATAAAGCGGCTTTGGGCTTGATCAATCAGGATGATGCTGACGGCGAAGCTGCTGACAATAACGATAGCATCGCTCTCGGGCAGGATTTAGAAATCAGCATTGGCGGGTCAACCACTTTGGATAATGGCCTTACTGCTGGTTTTAATGCGCAGATCGAAGGTAACAACGGCGGCGCCACCGTTGACGAAAAACATATTTTTGTTAGTGGCGGTTTTGGTACGATTACTGTTGGTGCCACTGAAGGTGCGCGGCAAACAATGGTTATTTTCGCACCAAACGGAAACGGAACAGCCGGTGTAAACTCCGAATTCTTCCAGTTTGCGAACATGGGCGGTGCGGGCAACGTGCAAACGTACACCGACGGCATTGGGAACGAGGATGGTTTAAAGTTGATGTATAAGACTCCCAACTTTAACGGTGTCCAGCTTGGCATAAGTTATATGCCCCAAAGTACTGAGGCAGGCCAATACGGCGGCAACACCGCAGATACAGTAGGAGACATCGAAGCCGAGACCCAGCTTGCTCTGAGCGTGACCCGTGATCTCGGTGGTTTTTCTGTTAGTGGTATGGTCGGTATGGAAAAACACACCCTCCAGACTTGTAACGCTTCTCCTGCTACCCAGACATGTAATGATAGTCCTGAAACCACGCAAATCGGTGGTAAGATCTCCATGGGGGCCTGGGCTGTTGGCGGTGGCTGGCAAGGTACTGATCAAATTACTCAGACCACATCTGGAACTAATAGAGAACGCGAAGATGCTGACCTAGGTATTTCTTATGGGTCAGGCAACTACAGTGTTGGTCTACTGTATGGTGGAGCGCAGCTCGAACAAACTGATGGCTCCAATGATGCGATTGAAATCTATGAGATCAACGCATCATATGTATTAGGACCAGGCATTGACATCGGTGCGGCTCTAAGAAGAGCAGAAGTTGAAGACGGTAGTACGACACTTGACAATAGTGCATCTGTTTTCAAGAGCACTCTGTCTTTAAGTTTCTAACTAACCTAAGCTTTATCGCTTAAGATTATTGGGGCGGCCGTTGGTCGCCCCTTTTTTCTTTTTGGAACTTTATCTTCTGTGAGTATAAATGCGATGAATGTATATAAAAGCCGGGCAACGCTTATGTTACAGCGGTAACAATGAAAACTCTCGAGCAAAGGCTAGAAGAAGCGGTTAGTTTGCACGGACAGGGTAAGATATCCGAAGCGGAGATTGTATATAATGAAATTCTGGATACGGATTCCAGGCATATTGATGCCATGCAATATTTGGGGGTTGCAAAGCTCCAGACTGGAAATAGTGAGGATGGGCTTAAACTTTTAAAGCGGGTAATTTCCATTAACCCTAAAAACAGTCAGGCGCACTACAATCTTGGATTGGCATGGCGGAATCTTGGCAATAAGAATAAGGCACTTGCATCATTTAGAAGGTCGATAGCAATACATCCCAATAATTCTGAAGCCCAGAATGCTGTTGGCGGTATTCTTTTAGAATATCCGGAAAAAATGAAATTCGCTGAAGTTCATATCCGAAAAGCGTTGAAGAATAATTCAAGATATGCGCCGGCTCTTAACAACCTAGCACTCTTGTTACAGAAGAGTGGCCGGATTGATGAAGCTAGTAATGAGTCTAGGAGAGCGGTTGCCTTGGATCCCCACAATGGACTTAATCTAAGTACGCTGGGTGTGATATTGTTCGAGTTGGGAAAAGTTGGGGAAGCTGAGGAAGTTTTACGCGAAGCGGTATCTTTTATTCCCCAAGATACTGAGACACTTCGGAACTTGGCAGCAGTATTAAACTGTCAAAATAGGAAAGCGGAAGCCAAGGAGATATTGATCACATCCCTTAAATACAATTCAAAAAGTGGGAAGTGCCTAAATAACCTTGCAATGATCTATGCGGATGAAGGTCAGTTAAATAAAGCTGCTGATCTATTGCAACAGGCCGTGAATCTAGATCAAAGGGACTCGATGGCGGTATCAAATTTAGGACGAGTTTTTTTACGTCAAGAAAAGTGGTTGCAAGCTGTAAAATGCTTTCGAAAGGCCTTTGATATCGAGCCAGGGGAAATAGCGCGTGCTCAGGACTTTATCGATAGTTTAGGAAGGGCTAACCTTAGCCAGCCTAGCGCAGGCATTATGACGGAAGTGGATCATTATTTTAAAATAGATGGTCTTAATTCCGAGCCGCTAATCCGAATGGCTATTCGGTATATCAGCTCTTTGAAGAAGACTTTTCCTCTAATCGAAGAAGCAAAAATCGGTAAATTATACATTTCAGCGACAGAATTTCAAAAGGGTGAAAGGCTGGAACCTCTTTGTAGCAACTTTGTATATGGAATATTGGAAAAATATATTATCCCGGATCCAGATTTTGAAATTCTTTTGACAGAGATAAGGCGCAACTTACTAGAGCTAGCGGTAGAGGGGCGGTTGCCGGAAAAACTCTCAAAAATTAAATTTCATTTTCTATGTGCGCTTGCTAGCCAATGCTATCTTAATGAATATGTATATAGGCTTACTGATTTTGAACAAGAAATGATTGAAAGGTTGGCTAGACAGCTCTCTGATAGAATTTTTCAGGTAGATGATACTCTACCGCAAGCGGCCATAACGGTCTTTGCCTGTTATAGACCTATCCTGTTACTAGGTGGTTATGAATTATTAGAGAAGCACCAGTTATCAGCTGGCAAAGACCCTTTTGCGAGGCTAATTACCTTGCAAGGGCGTCATGCAGTAACTGAACAAAGTTTGAAATCGACTCTTTCCAGTATTGGGACAAGTACTGACGATGTTTCTTTAAAAGTGAGGGATCAGTACGAACATAGTCCCTATCCACGTTGGTTCCGTACGTCTCTACAAAAGTCTCGTCCTCTTTTGGCAGTATTATGGGATAAGTTTCCAAATTCAATGCATTCAGGTGTGGATATATCTGATACGCCAGAAATAATGATTGCTGGTTGTGGCACAGGATTGCTGGCTATCGAAACGGCCATGCGTTATCGAAATGCAAGCATTACCGCCTTGGATCTCAGTCAGAACAGCCTTGCTTATGCGAAGCGGAAGTCGTCGGAGCTTAATGTAGATCAAGTAAGATGGGTGAGCGGTGATATATTAGCGCTAAAAGGCAGTGATGCTCGATACGACATGATAGATTGTAGCGGAGTTTTGCATCACATGGGGAATCCAATAGAGGGCTGGAAGATTTTGCGGGATCTATTAAAGCCCAGAGGTGTAATGAGAATTGGCCTTTATAGTAAAACTGCGCGGGCTGATTTTGTTCAAACAACTCACGATACATGGCAAAAGGGTGAACTAGAATGGCAAAACAAAATACGAGACTTTCGACACACAATATTTAATTTACCGGACAAGACACCTTTGAAGCGTACAGTATTTTTGAGGGATTTTTATACGCTTTCGGAATGCCGTGATCTTTTATTCCATGCTAAAGAACATCAGTTTACATTGCTGGAAATACAGAAGCACCTTATCACTTTAGAGCTTGAGTTTATGGGATTTGATTTTCCCGATAGCAATACGTTGGATAGGTATCGACGCTCATTCCCGGATGATTCTCCCGCTATGAACCTTGCAAACTGGCACCAGTTTGAAATGACAGACCCACACATGTTTGTTGGAATGTATCAGTTCTGGGTCAAGCAATCTATTCAGTCAAGTTCGACTTAATTATAAGGTTAATCTTAATGGGAAACATTGTCTGGCTTGCTTCTTACCCCAAATCGGGCAATACCTGGCTGAGGGCATTTTTAATTAATCTTATTACCGATGCCGAGGAGCCAATCGATATTAATAAAATGGGTGCGCTTACTTTCGGCGACAGTCAATCCCATTGGTATGAGAAAGTTTCTAACGTAAAACTAAAATCCCTCAGTTCTGAAGGTTTGGCTAGTCTGCGCCCAAAGGTGCACGAAATCATTGCAAATAGTTCTGATAATTCAGTCTTTGTAAAAACCCACAATGCCTTAGTAGAGGTTTCCGGCGCCAACATGATAACTCGTTCGGTGACCGCTGGAGTAATTTATGTTGTCCGTAATCCATTAGATGTGACGTTGTCTTATGCAGATCATTTGGGCCAACCAATAGATAGAATTATTGATTTAATGTCGCGCAAAGATTTTGAAACACCAGGTGACGAAACCCATGTCCCAGTACATCATAGTGACTGGTCAACCCATGTAAATAGCTGGACAATGACTTCGCATCCTGCCTTTCACATTGTTCGCTATGAAGATATGACTTCACAACCTTTAAAAACATTTTCAGCAATAGCAAAATTTCTTAGAATGAAAGTTGATAAAAATCGCTTACGCAGAGCAGTGCGTTTTTCCTCATTTAAAACACTCGCTGCTCAAGAAAAATTAAATGGCTTTATAGAGCGTACGCCAGTACAACAGAACTTCTTTCGATCTGGTAAAGCTGGGGCGTGGAAAAAGAAGCTAAATGCGAATCAGGTGAAACGTATTATAACTATTCATCGCCACCAAATGGCTCGGTTTGACTATCTGCCCAAGGGGTATTAGAAGGCATCAATTCAACGGTAAAAGAATTTTGAATTATATTTCAGTGTGAATGCTATGTTAAATCATCTGGAACTTCTGGAAAGCCAAAGTATTTTTATAATCCGAGAAGCATATAATAAATTCGAGGATTTGGGTCTGCTTTGGTCCCTTGGGAAAGACTCTAACGTAATGTTATGGCTGTGTCGAAAAGCCTTCTATGGACATGTTCCGTTTCCCGTCGTTCACGTTGATACGGAAAAAAAGTTTCCCGAAATGTACAAGTTTCGCGATTTTTATACTAAGGAATGGGGACTTAATTTACTAGTTGGAAAATGCCCCCCCATAGACGACATGGATCCCTCGTTACCTCCCGCAGCGCGCTCAGCGGCAAGAAAAACATCCGGTCTTAAAACCCTTATACAGCGTGAAGGCTTTGCAGGAGTTTTTGCGGGTATTCGGCGTGATGAAGAGAGTACCCGAGCAAAAGAAAGGGTTTTCAGTCCAAGAAGTGGGTCGGGGGAGTGGAAATTTAAGGACCAACCGCCAGAGTTTTGGGATCAATTTAAAACTGACTTTCCATCTGGGACGCATATCCGCATTCATCCTTTACTTCATTGGTCGGAAATTGATGTATGGCTATACACACAACGGGAAAATATTCCGACAGTATCTCTCTATTTTTCTCAAGATGGTCGGCGATACCGGTCTCTTGGAGATCAGGACATTACTTTCCCAATCGAAAGCAAAGCAAAAACTATTGATGAAATTGTCATGGAATTAAGAGAGACCACCTCACCAGAAAGAGCGGGCAGAGCTATGGATCATGAAGCAGAGGACTCT
This sequence comes from uncultured Rhizobiaceae bacterium, assembly GCA_964427515.1. Lineage (GTDB taxonomy): Bacteria > Pseudomonadota > Alphaproteobacteria > UBA828 > UBA828 > CAYRUX01. The sequence goes on along the minus strand of CAYRUX010000168.1, from coordinate 1,753 downwards.
TTTGAACGCCTTCGTGCCGACGGTTATATGTAGGTTGTGGCGATGGAAAATGTATCCCCGGAACTTGGTATTAAAGACGATATTAAGCATTTTGAATTATCAGCATCTAACCAGCGTCTACATATAGCCATTGTTGGCCACGTAGATCATGGGAAATCTACTCTCGTAGGACGGCTGCTACATGAAACTGGAGCACTGCCAGACGGTAAAATTGAGTCAATCAAAAACATGTGCAAAAGACGAGGGATGGAGTTTGAATGGGCATTTGTTATGGATGCTTTTCAGGCCGAGCGAAATCAAGCCATAACAATTGATTCAGCACATATTTGGTTTAGAACAAAGATAAGGGAATATGTAATTGTAGATGCCCCAGGTCACCGGGAGTTTGTCAAAAATATGGTGAGTGGGGCGGCCGCATGTTCTGCAGCCCTGCTCGTTGTGGATGCCTGTGAAGGCGTCAGGGAACAATCTCGCCGGCATGCATATTTTCTACACTTATTAGGAATAAAAGATATTGTTGTGGCAGTAAATAAAATGGATGCTGCTGATTATAGTGCTGAGGTATTTTCCCATGTGCAGGCTGATATATGTAAGTACTTAGCTGAATTGAACCTTACCCCCAGGGAAGTGGTTCCAGTTTCTGCCCGATTTGGAGATAATTTGGATAATCTGTCCACTGCAACAGACTGGTACAGTGGACCAACTGTGACGGATGCCCTTGATTCTTTAGTAGCTCCAGAACCTCCTTTTAGTAGTCCTTTGAGAGTAATGGTTCAGGACATATACCATTTTGACAAACGAAGAATAATTGCGGGTCGTATAGAGACTGGGCGGTTAAAGGTTGGCGACGATTTGTTATTCTCTCCATCTAATAAGACCGGAAAGCTTCTCAGTATTGAGACGTGGCCTGATTCAGGTGGTTGTGAAACAGCTGAAGCTGGACAATCAGTAGGTCTGATACTTGAGGATCAAATATTTTTGGAACGGGGTGAGGTTATAAGTCATATTGAAGATCCACCGATAGAGTCTAATGTTTTTCGCGGGCAAGTTTTTTGGCTTGGTGAGGATCCTCTGGTTTTAGGAAAAAAGTACAAATTAAAATTAGGATCTTTCGAAACACAGGTAGAAGTGCAGTCTATAGACAGTATTATTAATATTGAAAATCTCGCTATTACAAAGCCAATCCAGAAAAATGCTTCAATTGAGAAAAATGGTGTAGGTGAATTGGTTTTAAGAAGCTCAACTATGTTGGCACTAGATGAATTTAATCTGAATTGGCGTACGGGTCGTTTTGTATTGGTTGATGGGTATGATATTGCAGGAGGTGGGATCATCTCCATGAAAGGGTATCCAGATCAACGACAGCTAATTACCGGCAAGGCTAGTAACATTTTTGCTGTGGATCATGGAATATCAACAGAAGTTCGCTCACAAAGAAACCGTCACAAGGGTGGTGTTATTTGGTTTACAGGACTTTCCGGTTCAGGAAAGACTACCATTGCATTGGAAGTAGAAAAACGACTATTCCAAAAGGGTTATCAAACTTATGTTTTGGATGGAGATAATATTAGGGGCGGATTAAATGCCAATCTAGGATTTTCGCCTGAAGACAGGGCTGAAAATATTCGCCGGGTGGGTGAAGTCGCCGCTTTATTTGCTGATGCAGGGTTTGTAGTACTAACTGCTTTCATTTCTCCTTACCGGTCAGATAGGGAGCGTGCACGAAGTGCTACAATTCGTACTACAGGAAGTT
>CAYRUX010000167.1:0-3744 GCA_964427515.1 uncultured Rhizobiaceae bacterium | reverse complement strand
TTTCTTTAAGCATCAGTGCCTTATAAACTTGTTAAGGGTATAATTCATAATGATAACGGGAATTATACTGGCAGCGACAATTATAAGCGCCGGCAATGCTGCTTCCTCAAGAAGTTCATCTTTTGCGTATTGATATACATATTTTTTTACGGTCGAATTCGCGCCCCTGTCTCGACCTCAAACAGATTTGCCACGCTGCTCATATCTGCATCCCGACCATACCGTGCAATAGTCCGTTCCAACAATACATTGGCTACAGTCCCAAGAGCCATTTCCATATCGTTCGATGCACCCATTTGAAGTGCTAAACTACTATCTTTTTCCATTAAAGAGGTGGAAAAACCTTGGTGCATTTTACCGGACAATATATTATCTGGGAGTGTGATTTCTGTAGCGTAGTTTCTTCCAGAGCTTTTCTGAATTATAGAAACAGCATCTGATGGCTTTATACCCTCCTTTACCAGCATTGAGACCACTTCATATGTTCCCATCCGGCAAATTAAATTCAATAAGTTGTTCCCAAGTTTGGCAGAATGTCCCGCACCAACGGAGCCTGCATGTATTACATTACTGCTGATAAAGCGAAGTATCTTTTCAGCTCTTTTGAATTCTACCTTGGAGCCACCTACTAAAATTGCTATTGAACCCTCCCGGGCTCCCCTTGGACCCCCACTTACCGGAGCATCGATAAAACTTATATCAAAACTAGACACACATTTAGATAAATTTCTGGTAACTCCAGGATCACCAGTTGTCATATCTATTATAAGACTACCAGCTCTTAAGGAACTTGAAATTCCATTACTCTCAATTAGCACGCCAGATACATCCTGAGATGTTGGAAGGCAAAGTAATACTATTTCACACTTTCTAGAAAGTTCCCTTAAATCCTTAGCAACAGTTATTTCTGGTTTATCCCAAGACATAGCCAGCTCTGAATTTAAGTCATATACAGTGAGAGGCACTTTGCCAATTAAACGGCTCGCAAGTGCCCCGCCCATGTTTCCAAGGCCAATAAATCCAACCCCTTTCATATTTCCCCCATTTAACCTATCGACTTTTTATACCAACTGATTTTAAAAATTTTATACAAAAATACCACAACGGAACTCCCCACCTAATGCTACCATTTTTCCAAAGATGGACGTAAGTCCAGTTCGAAACTCCACGCCCTGGGAGATTGCTTGTAGAGAAACTCAAAACCATCAACGATTAATTCAAGTTCTAAAAGCTGATCTTTACCTAGAGCTTCCAAAAGTTCAGGCCTCCGCTCGCGCACCCTATCTCCATCTATAACTCCGTCAACCACCACATGGCCAACATGAATTCCTTCAGGCGCATACTCTTTTGACATAGCCTGCGCAAGATTACGAAGTGCTCCCTTGGCAGAATTAAAGGCCCCGTAATTTGCCCGGCCCCGCCAGGAGGCGCTGGCACCAGTAAATAACAAGGTACCCCCACCCTCAGGCAGCATTCGCCGAACAGCTTCACGGCCGAATAGAAAACCTCCAAAACAGCCAATACGCCAACTATATTCAAAATATGATGCTTCCATTTCACAGATCCGACCAGGCGTATTATTACCTGCATTGTAAATTGCTAAATCTATATTGCCGCCAGCCAGGTTAAAAAGTTCAATTACCTGCGCTTCATCAGTTGCGTCACACACTACTGCCGATGCCGCACCTCCATTTTTCTTTATTTCATCAACAACAATATCCAACTTCTTTTGTGTTCTTCCAGCCAAATAAACCTTGAGGCCCATTGAAGAGAATCTACGCGCAAGCTGTGCGCCAAGGCCTCTATCTGCACCTACACCCATTATGACAGCTGTTTTCACGACTATTTCCTCTCTTTAAGCGAATGAGTTATCGGATATGAATCTTTAAATTAGAATTATCAAACAATTATATTTCAAGGGTATTCTTCTAAAAATTTTACAATAGCTTGCACAATATCCTCATGCGACAAATCGGGTTCGAAGTTTGCACCTCCAACCGTTGCCACCGAGGCATTTGGTTGCAATTCTTTTGATCTTTTAAGAAAAGGAAACAAAACATCTTCTTCTGAAGCCATAATTAATATTGGACAAGTAGCTTTTTTATAAGGTGTGGTGAAATCATAATCCCACACAGCAGAATAAGTTTGGAAACGGCTATGGTAAGCTCTGATATGGTTGAGAACCTCCCTATGGTGAACATCCAGCTCTATATCCGCACCTAACTCTTTTAAGTACGCCCATGTTCTCTGTACATACTCGCCGTCTGCTGTCGGAGAAATCGGTTCTGAAAAATGATTTCGGTAACCCTCTCTTTCTTCCGAAGTCATGGGATAGGGGCCTATTAGTATCATGCCTTTTACACGATCACCCTCTGAGGCCGAAAGCTCGACGCAAATGCCAGCACCCGTGTGGTGCCCAATCGCGTAGAACGGCCCTAAACCCAGAGCCTGAATAGCCATGCTTAACCATCCAGCATATTGCCGAAAGTCAGGCATACCATTGGGATCAAAAGACCCGCCAAAACCTGGGGTGTCAAAAGCATACACAGGATTCTTAAGCTCTTTATTGTTCATGATGCGAAAATATGACCCACATGAGCTGGCGGTTTGATGAAAGCAGATAATTGGACACCCCACTCCTTCCCGCCACGCATAATGGACTTGACCGTCAGGTATATCTACATATCCTTTTTTAATTTTCACTGCAAAATACCCCTGAATATAAAAATTGGTTTAAAGGTCGATAAAGTTACGAGCTAGTTAACTGGCATCTATATTAGAGACCTGCCAAGTAGATTGTATTGACGTGCCAGCACTACGAAATATAACAGTCATTCGGCAACGCTTACTTACTTCTTCTTTTAACGCTTCAACTTCTTCTGCTGAAGCGTTAGTCATAACTTTTAAGTGCAAACGAATTTCCGGAAATGGCACATCTGTCGCCATCTTGGTTGCTACACCGTCAGTGTTAAAGCTAGCGTCTAGCTCCATAGATATTTTTGTTAAAGTAATCCCCATTTCTTTGGCTATAAGATTAGCTAAAACATTATGACAAGCCAGAAAACCTGACAACACCGTTTCAAGAGGCGTCGCTGCAGTATCAGTCCCCCCCACTACCTCCGGTTCATCGATTCTAATCTTGTGATTCCTTGCTGTCGCTTCTGTTATAGAGGAAGTCGGACAGTCAGCATGAATATTAAAATTATATATTTGTGGAAGATCAAAAGTCAAAATATACCTCCTACCATACGAATATCAAAATATTTGCACTAAAACATTTACGACGAAATTTATTCAGTTCACTCGGTGATTTCAATTTTACAACATAAAAACTGAAGCTATCATCAAAGCAATTGTTTTCAATCCCTACTCAGACTGCAGCCCGCACGTCAAACCCCCATCGATAGTTAATTCTGTTCCAGTTATCCAGCCAGCTTCATCTGAAGCCAGATATACAAACCCTGCAGCAATATATTTAGTATCTCCTAAACCTAACGGATGCAGTTTTTCGAGACGATTTACAAATGCTTGCGGTTCCTCAAGTTGTGACATGTGATAGTCAACCATAGGAGTTGGCACCCATCCCGGACATATACAGTTCACTCGGATATTATCTTTTGCTCCATCAAGAGCCATACACTTAGTGAGCATTACACAACCAGCTTTAGACACTCCATAACTTGCCTGCCCAGGAGTACCGATTAACCCAGCAATAGATGCCGTATTGATTATTACGCCACCGCC
>CAYRUX010000166.1:0-12802 GCA_964427515.1 uncultured Rhizobiaceae bacterium | reverse complement strand
ACATTCGAGAGCTGCCCATATATTGGCCAGAGCTAGTCCTCTCGTATCATGAAATTGAGCAGCTAATCGTTCTGAACCAAAACGGGCTGCAAGCGTTTCAAAAATATACTTAACTTGAGCAGGGTGTCCTGATCCAATTGTATCGGCAATAGCAACCTCTTCAGCCCCTGCGTCAAACATTAATTCAGTAAGGTCAAATATGACCTCAGGCTCGACATCACCTTCAAAGGGACATCCCACTGCTGTCGATATATAAGATCGAGGTTTAATTCCTTCCTTCTTAGCCCTTTTAATAACAGAAACATTAACTTGAGTTGCTAGGTCAAGTGACATACCGATGTTTCTCTGATTCATGGTTTCTGTCGATGCTAAAACCAATGCTATCGTTTTAGCGCCGGCTGCAACTGCCCGCTCATAACCTTTTTCATTCGGTACCAATGCTTCAAAACTAACATCTTGGTTTTGGGGAAGCTTAGAAAATAGCTCCGCTGCGTCAGCCATTTGTGGAACGGCTTTAGGGGAAACAAAACTACTGGCTTCAATAGAAGAAATACCCGAAGATAGTAATGCATCAAGGATTGCTAATTTACCTTCCAAAGGGACATGCCGTGGCTGATTCTGTAGTCCGTCCCGTAAGCCTACTTCATTAACTACAACATTATTACTCATTGTAATTCTCCAATTTATGAATGCCTTTATTCCACAGTGCCCGCGTTTTTGAGCTTGTTTATTTCAACGTCACTTTTACCCAAGAATTGCCTCAATATTTGATCAGTTTGTTGCCCGAGAACCGGCGGTGGTTTGAATGTTTCTTTCCCGCCCTTGCTCATTTTGACGGGGTTGCCGGGCATCTGAACACTGCCACCTTCAGGATGTTCCACGGATACTACCATATTTCGAGCTCGTATTTGAACATCGTTTAGAGCTCCTTTAAAATCATTAACTGGAGCGCATGGAATTTTAATTTTCGTTAATTTTTCTAGCCAATAACTGGAATTTTTTAACTTTAAATGGGTATTTAGTATTTCTTCTATATCGCCTTTTGCAGCCAATCGCCCTGGTTGAGTCTCATAGTCACTTGACTGAAGTTCTTCCAAAGCAATCATATCACGAAATCGAATCCAGGCATCATCAGTTATAATTGCAATAATTATCCAAAGGTCACTTGTGGGGAAGGTATTGTAGGGTACGTGTACGAAATGGGAGTTTCCAATTGCTTCAGGTATATCATTAGAGAGAAAATACATAGTAGCCATGTAATTGATAAGGGATATTTGACAATCCTGCATCGAAATGTCTATGTGTTGGCCTTGGCCGGACTTTTCCCTCGCATGCAATGCGGCTAGAATTCCAACCACGCTAAACATTCCGCCTCCAAGGTCGCCGATCGGTATGCCAGCTCGTGTTGGCGGAGTGCCCGCCTGCCCAGTTATTGACATGCCCCCTCCATAACCTTGAGCTACCATATCAAATGCAGGCCTTTTATATGCAGGCCCTGACTCTCCAAAACCAGTTATAGTACATGTGATTATTCTATCATTAATTTTTGATAACTTTTCATAATCAATACCAAGTCTGGTTGTTACACCAGGGCTAAAATTACTCAAAACAATATCTGCTTTTTTGACTAAATCATAGAATAAGGACTTTCCTTCTGTGGTTTTGAGATCAATGCAAATACTTTCCTTATTCCGATTTAATGTTAAAAAATAAGGTCCCATACCCTTAAAAGAATTCTTTGGGTCTTTTGCTAACAACCCTCGTGTAAGTTCTCCTTGCCCCGGGGGTTCTACTTTTATTGTTCGAGCCCCAAGGTCTGCTAGCAACATTCCCCCAAATGGACCCGACAGCATGTGAGTAAGGTCAATAACAACAAGATCAGATAACGCATCCATTAGGCGCTTCTCCAGTAATTATATTTATTTCAAATTGACAGAGATTATGACAAATCTATGGAATAAGGGTAAGCTGGTCAATATGGTGACTGAAACAAATATTTTAGATTGCAAAAAGGATGGAATGCCGTGGCTAACGACGTATACCAAAATATAGGATATGGTGATGGACACATAGGTTATGGGCGCCAACCTGCAATATTGGTGGTAGATTTTCAGAGGGCGTTTACCGACCCTGAGATGGAATTTGGTAATTGTGCACTGGTACAACGGGCCGTGAAAAACACTGCGGTATTATTAGAATTGGCACGTTCTGCCAATATACCTATAGCTAATTGTTATACTGCCTATCACTCAGATCGTGACATGCCTCATTGGAAGATCGAACCGGTTAGGCGTACATTGTTTCATGGACAACCCGAAGCAGAGATTGAGCCACGAACTTCAAATGCAAAATATGATTTCATATTTTCGAAAAGTGCACCATCTATTTTTTTCAATACGCCCTGTACTACCCTGTTGACTAAAAATGCTGTGGATACAGTGATCATTACCGGCTGTATGACTAGTGGGTGTGTTCGGGCTAGCGTTGTGGATGCTTTTAGCCATGGCTACCGGACCATTGTTCCAGAAGATTGTGTGGGCGATGCAGAAGAGGGGCCGCACTTGGACAATTTGCGTGATGTGGGAAGGCGTTATAGCGATATTATTAAATTAAGTGATGCTTTAAATTATATAGATGACTTTAGAAAGAGAAACTCTTAGTTAGTATCTGGAAGTTAAAAAAGCTTAACTAAGGAGTTATCAGTGAATATTAGTATGTTTCCGAGTATTTTTAGCATATTGGGCTGAATAGCTATTTCGTTTTATGATATTTGTCGGATGTTCGTGCCTGCGATATGTGTTCATTGAACTCGCCATAGTTGGTGCAGCTCTTTTTGTGCCGCATGCGCAAATAAAACTAAGTAATTCACATCCTCAAGCATTGACCTCACTACGTACTACACGCCAAATAGCCTGCTCTCCAAAAACCCCCTCAGAAACGTAGTAATATGCATTCATAACGGAACCTAGATCGTTTTATCCAGCTTGGTCTTTTGTAAATGGATAAATTTCTGTAAAGTCGGAATCAGGTTTATCTTGAAGCATCCTTTTCCAGACCTTATCCAGAAGCATTTCACTGAGTGTGTGAGGCGCTCCTAATTCCTTGCACGTATTTACATATAGCGTAAGGTCTTTCGCCATAAGCTTGGTTGAAAACCCTGAATCATAGCGATTATTAGTAATTCGATTTGGGAATTTATCTGTGATCGCTGAATTTGTGCCAGTGGAAACGGAAACGATATCAATAATACGTTGCATGTCTAGTCCCTGTTCTGCGCCAAAAGCAATTGCTTCACTGGTAGCGGCCATTGCCATGCCTGATAGAAAATTATTTAAAAGTTTCATGGCCATTCCTTGGCCCGGTTGCTCGCCGACATGCCGAGCATTCTTGGCCATTAGGAGTAATAGTGGTTCCAGCGCCACATAAAGATGTTTAGGTGCTGCAACCATCATCGTTAAGGTGCCAGCTCTTGCTCCGGAAGCGCCCCCACTAACAGGGGCGTCAACGTATTCAATATCAGATTGCTTCAGAATCTCATGGGTACAAAAAGCTTCTCTTGTTCCCGATGTAGTATTATCAACAATGCTCTTTATATGATTTGACGGTGTGCTAATTATATCTTTGACAACTTTATTAACCGTTGGGCCATCAGGTAAACACAGAAATAAAATTTCAGAATATTCAGCAACCTCAGCAATACTAGATGCATGAATAGAATTTTGTGGAGCACGTTTCGTTGTGCCAGCTGAATCATAACAAATTAATTTGTTTACACCTTTAGAAAGGTTTGCTGCCATAGGTGCGCCCATATTGCCGAGTCCAACAAAACCAATTCTCTTTTCAATCATTATTTTCGCCTGGAGACTCATCTGTTTTCTCCAGTTCATCCATTATTCTCTTGCCTATGCGAAAGGCTTCAACTGCAGCTGGCACCCCGCAATAGATTCCAATTTGCAATAATGTTTCTTTTATTTCTTCGACGGAGCATCCATTTTTCAAAGCCCCTCTAAAATGCATTTCAAATTCCGCTGGCCTATTTAGAGCGGCAAGCATACACAAATTATTTAGACTTCGCTGTTTTCGGCTTAAACCAGGTCTACCCCAAACTGCACCCCAGCAGTACTCTGTCATGAACTCCTGGAAATCTTTGTTGAAATCGTTGGCTCCCTTGATTGCTTTATCGACGTACTCTTCTCCAAGTACTTCAGTTCGAATTTTTAGGCCTTTTTGGAACATTTCGTTGGACATATATTATTTCTCTCAATTTAGGTTTATAATTCTTTATTATACACTAGCTTCATTAACTGCATTTTCATTTAAAACGTCAGTCACCAGGGTACCCTTCCACCCAGCTTCTCTTCGTGCCCAGTACTCTGATAAAATTTTTGTAGTTAGAATCCCGGGAGCACCATTACCAAGTGTTTTTCCGTCTATCTGAGTAACCGGCGTTATGCCTCCTGCCGTAGTACTAGTGAACGCTTCGTCTGCAGTGCGCAAATCATCTGGGGTGAGAGATTGTTCACAGGCTTCAATTTGCATTTCCTTTGCCAAATCAAATACGGTGCTACGCGTTACGCCCTCAAGGAGGTTGCCTTGTGGTGTGAAAATTTTACCATTTTTTGCAAGCCAAATATTGAAACCATAGCCTTCAGATAAAAGGCCATCTGGTGTACAAAGTACAGTGCTGTCTCCACCATTTTTGTATGCGTTTAATAAACCGCGCGTTAAATCCATCCAGTTGAAATTTTTTATTTTTGCATCAATAGAACTCGCAGGAACCCTATGGTTCTCCGCAATGCTTAAATTTACACCATTGGCTTGGCTATGTTCCCCTAGAACCCAGTAATACGGAACACACACGGCTATTAATCCGTTTTTACATTTACGAATATCCCGGTCTAAAATATCTATGAAGGGGCCACGGGTTGCCATTAGGGTCACGCAGGTATTTTCAAATTCAGATCTAAATATGCTTTCAGCGACCACGTGACGAATTTCATCAATTGAATAAGGAGGGTTAAGTTCCATTGATTCATAGGAGTTTTTAAAACGTTGTAAATGCTCATCCAACCGAAATATATATCCTGACCAAGATGATAGTGTATCATAAACTACGTCACTTTTTGTAAACGTAGGTTCTAATATAGAAATTTTTGCTTCTGATGTTGGTACAAATTTGCCTTCTATGAAGGCTATAGCCTCTGCCATAATAGGCTCTCCTAATTTTTAATTTAGTATTACAACAATTTACAATTGTAGATTTTCAAAGGTATTGATTGATAAACGCATAGATTTTGGTACTGATACTTTCTCACCAGTACTAGATACTACTAATACTAATAAAGATTTAGAATTACAGCATTCTCCCTTTTCTAGGCTCCATGTACAATATTCAAGATCTAGGCTTGTGTTTCCTATCCGTGATGCTCTAACCGTAACTAGTAATTCCTCTCCAAATAATACTGGTTGTTTATAAGTTGCTTCCAATTTTGCTAAGACGCATGCATATCCTAGCGAATTGGGGTTTGGGGCGTCTAGACCGTGAAACATCAAATATGATAAGCGTGCGTCTTCAAAGTAGCGTAAAAATGTAGTGTGATTAAGATGACCGAGTGCGTCTAATTCACCAAATAGGGCGCGTCGCTCGAGTGCAAACCTCCAGTTACCTTCAACGTTATATTTTGTGGCCAATAAAGGATAATTTTTTAAGTCGTGATAATACTTATTGGATTGTTGGCTACTATCTTTTGTGGTCATTATATCTTCTATCTACCTATATTAGAAAATTTGATGGTGTCAATTATCAGTGTAATAATAAAAGGGAAAGTAGACTTCCTGTTACTACTCCTCGGGAATGCACCATGAATTAATCAATCCGAATTCAACTGAATATTAGAATTAAAGTTTACATTGTTGAACAAAGATTACATTTAAAACATAACAAAAATATAAGCACTTAAGTTTAATTGGCTCCCCGGGACGGATTCGAACCGCCGCCCCGTCGGTTAACAGCCGACTGCTCTACCGCTGAGCTACCGAGGAATAATATCAATGATTGCGGAAATGTGCCCATGTTTGGCGGAAAACCGCTGATGTCCCACCTCTTAAGAAAATAGCATTCCAGTGGGTTGATACCTTATAAATTGTTCTTATGCAAGGTCTCTCGCCACAAATCACAGTTTAATTAATTCTCTGGTTATGTACCGTCAGACATTTTTATTAGAAGTGATAGGGTATCGTTTTTATCATACTGCTTTAATGATTCTCTATTGGATCAAAAGAACAATAAAGTATTAGTAAGTAACTTAAATTAATTATTTAGAAACTGTAACTGGGCGGTATAAATTTTGCTGCCATGAGAAATATATAATTCAGTAATTCGAAGTTTAGCAACTAATTATTAGTGTCGGCAGCAAGTCGTCTCTTGGCCAGTTTCTTAAGTTCCTCTGCTAAATCAGGGTTGTCTTCAAGTAGGTAATTTAGGTCGCGAGCTTCTAATATTAGAAGCTGGCATTCGGTGATCGAAATAACATTTGCTAGTCTTTGTCCTTGATTTAAAATACCGAGCTCACCGAAGTACTCACCCGATTTAAGATGAAAAGGGTTGGGAGGCAAGTCCACCTCGACGTCTCCAGATACAATAAAATACATGCAATCAGCAACTTCACCCTTTCGTATGATTGTGTATCGGGGAGGAATTGTAGATGGTTTCAAGAGTGCTGCAATCTCAGCTATTTTTTCTGCATTAAGGCGTGCAAAAAAAGGAACTTTGGCAACCATGCTCCAGGTGACTACAAATTGGCGTTTGCTTAATTCTTGCATAAAACCTGAGGCAAGAATAGCAGCAGGAAGGGCATACATTGCGAGTCCTAGTATAGTAACTATGCCACCTAATATTTTCCCGTAATCAGTGACTGGAGTAACATCTCCATAACCAACTGTGGTAAGTGTGACGAGTGACCACCACATGGCGGAGGGAATGTCTGCAAAAGCATTCGGCTGAGCCTCGTGTTCGATAGCATACATTAGGCTAGCCGAAAGTATTAAGAGAATAAACATTAAAAATGCAGACATAAATAAAGTACGCCTTTGTCCGTGCAGTACTGCAGTAAATGTTGCCCAGGCACCTGAGTACCTGGTTAGCTTTAAAATTCTGAGAAGGCGTAAAATTCTCAGTATCCTAAGGTCAATGCCTATAATAAAACTTAAATAGAAGGGAAGTATGACCATTAGGTCGATTAACGCTAAAGGAGTTAACATGTAACGTATGCGTCCTAAAATTGGCCTCCGAAACTTACCGTTTTTACTTTCAACGGAGACCCACACACGTGCCAAATACTCGAGGGTAAAAATGGCAACAGATATTAGTTCAAACATCCCAAACTGTTGTTCGAACTCTTCACTTAATGATGCAATTGACTCAAGAATAATTGCGACTACGTTTAGCGAAATTAAGACAATGAGCCCGTAGTCGATCGCTTTAGAAAACGATCCTTCATTATAACCTATTTCAAGAAGGTCGTGAGTTCGTTTGCGAAATGTTTTTATCACATGAAATGTCCGTAATTCTCTCAAGTTTTTTAATAATTTTTAATAGGAAGATGATAGCAGGTAACTTGTAGTTTTACCTAGCCAACAATTGCTGGAAGTAAAGTTAGAGGAAATCGGAGCTGGGAAGTAGAATATTATAATGTTTGTCGGGTTATTATTCCCGCAAACCTGCTTCCTTCATTAGTGGCATAATGCGTTTTCCGAAATATTTTAATTCTTCGTGATAGTCTAACCATGATAAGGCAAGACCTTCTACACCAAGTTTATTGAGATCGACCATCTTTGAGACAATCTGCTCTGGTGTGCCTACTAGAGGAAGACCGCCCCAGCCTGCAATAAAACGTTCGCCCATGGAACGTACTTCTTCTTTTTTAGTACCATAGGAGTAATTTTCCCCCAACATTAGCTCAATAATGATATTTGTAGCGCCCCAGTCTCCTTCATCTATAATATGCTGATAAAGCTCCTGTGCTTCTTTTTCCGTCTCTCTACAACAAACGAGTGCATAACTCATGACCCCACAATGACGATTATAGGTTGAAGCTTGTTTATGAATATGCTGTGTCTGGTCAGTGGCTTTATCCATGGAGGTTATGGATAGAAGGTTGTAATCCGCGTGTTTTGCTGAAAATTCTATTCCTGCTGGCGATGACCCTGCGTTAATTATTACGGGGTGTGGTCTTTGGAATGGTTTAGGAGAAAGAAATCCCTGGTTAATTGTATAAAATTTACCTGAATAATTAAAATCTTGCTCAGTCCACAACTTTTTTGCACAGGTTATCCATTCATCAGCCATATTGTATCGTTCGTCATGAGGTAACTGCTTTACTCCAAACATTTCCATTTCTGGTTTAAACCAACCACAAACCACATTTATACCAAACCTACCCCCCGATATATTGTCTATGGTTGCAGCCTGTTTAGCAGCAAATATTGGATGAACTGTGGGTACATGAGAGGTGGCAAATACCATTATGTTTTCAGTATTGCAGGCCATAGCTGTCGCCCAAGTATAGACTTCTAAGTTAGTTCCGTTAAATTGCGTAGTTCCCCCAAAATGTTTCCAACGGCCAACTGGAAGAAGAAGTTCAAAACCTAGATCGTCAGCAAGTTTAGCAATTTTTATATTATGCTCATATGTTGGTTCAAATGTTGTTTCAGCATGTGAAATTGTGCAACCATACGAGCAGTTTTGACCAAATACACCCAATTTAAATTTATTATTATTAAACATGGGTACGTTACGGTTTCTCCATGCTGTTAGGTCGTCAGGATGAGTTGAGTCATTGAATTTATCAAAGTTCATAGGTCAAAAGCTTTCTTTGAATATTAGTATTCGGTAATTAAATTAATTAAGGACTATGTATTGCTCGCCATATACGTTCAGGGGTGGCGGGCATGTCAAATTTTTCGATACCTAAGCTTGAAAGGGCATCTGAAACTGCATTCATGACCGCTGAGATACTTCCTACTGTGCCTGCCTCGCCAGCTCCTTTAAAACCAAAAGGAGTGCTGGTGCTTGGAACCTCATGAGCTTCGACATTTATCATGGGAAGGTCACTTGCTCGGAGAATGCAATAATCCATTAACGAGCCAGACAATAATTGACCAGAAGGTATGTCCATGACTATAAGTTCATAAAGAGCTTGCCCCACTCCTTGAGCAACTCCACCGTGAATCTGCCCTTCCAGTAGCAGAGGATTCAGTACTTTTCCAACATCATCGATAACTGCATACCGTGTCAGGCATATTTGCCCAGTTTCGGGATCAATTTCAACTTCACATATATGGCATGCATTTGGGAACGTCGCGTTTTCAGGCGACATAACGATATTTGCGGTAAGTAGTTCGCGCATGCTTTGGTCAGTGTCTGGAGAGCCGTATAATTTCTTAGCAAGATCATGTAATGAAAGTTTGTAATCCGTTCCAGCGACTTCATAAAAGCCATCAATAAACTTAATATCATTTTCTGATGCTTCTAAAAACGTAGATGCTAGTGACTGGCAATTTTTGATAATCATATTTGATACATGCTCAATGGCAGCGCCGCCAATACCAATTGATCGAGAACCAAACGTGCCAGTTCCTTCGGGCACAACAGAAGTATCTCCATACACAATCTCAGTTCGTTCCGGATCAACACCTAGGGTATGCGATAATATTTGTCGAAATGCTGTTTCGTGACCTTGTCCATGGTTATGTGTGCCAACTTTTATAGAAACGTTCCCAGCCGCATCAAAAGATATCTCAGCATATTCAGAAAGAGGTGAGTCTTGAGGGCCGCCTGCAATTTCAATAGCATAGGCAAGTCCAGTTCCGAGTATTCTCCCTCTGGAGCCAGCATTTTGCTTACGTGCCTCACTGTTATCAAGATCAGCTAGTTGAACGGCTTTGTTCATAGTTTTTTCAAACTGACCGCTGTCATACCGGAATACTAATCCTGTGTCATAAGGCATGTCGCTTGGCATAATCATATTCCGCCTTCGGATTTCAACTGGGTTAAATCCAAGTTTTTTAGATGCTTTATCTACAATTCGTTCAATACAATAAGTTGCTTCTGGTCGTCCTGCCCCACGGTAGGGAGCCGTTGGTTGAGTATTGGTAAATATTCCTTTAACTTCTATATCGAATGCTTTTATTGAATATGGGCCGCTTAGCCCCCCTAAGTTTGCGACAGGTATGTGAAGGCCAAATGTATCGATGTATGCGCCTAAGTTGGCTAGGGTTTTAACCTTTAGCCCAAGAAATTTACCAGAAGCATCTAGCGCAAGTGATACTTTGGATAAGTTATCTCTAGCATGGTGGTCGCCAACAAAAGATTCGGTGCGGTCTGATACCCATTTTACTGGGTGCCCAGTAATTTTTGAAGCCCACAGGACTAACGCTAACTCTCTTTGTGCCGAAGCCTTTAACCCAAAACCCCCGCCAATGTCAGGTGATATGATCCTTAAACATTTACTTTCTATATGGAATATATTTCTTGCTAATGCATCCCTTATTATATGTGGTGTTTGTAGACCAGCGTATAGTGTATAGGTATTTTCCCTGTGATTATATGATCCGATTGCCGACCGGGTCTCCATTGGGTGAGCAATTATTCTAGAAATCACATATTCTTCCTCTACAATATGTGATGCACTTGAGAAAACTGCTTCCGTTTGCTGAACATTCCCCAAGTGTTCAACAAAACAAATGTTGGACGGTTCGTCCTCCCACACAGCTTTGGTATCTTGCGAAGCTGCTTCAAGGACGCCCAGTATTGGCATAATCGGCTCAATGTCAGTCTTTATTAATTCAACAGCTGTCTCTGCTTGCTCAGAAGATTCAGCTATAACTATAGCTATTATATCTCCTAAATGCATGATTTTACTGCTTACTAATAAGGGGTATGGGGGAACGAAATTTGGAGAACCGTCAGCCTTGGAACGAGAGATCAGGGGTAGTAAAGATCCAAAATTTTCAGATTCTAAGTCATTGGCCGTTAAAATATTTATAACACCTTTAGAAGAAAGAGCAGCTGATATATCTATACCTTTTATTATTCCAGCGGATACCGTTGCTCGTAGCATCTTTGCGTGCACCATGTGCGCTAAATGGATATCACTAACATAGTTTCCTTTGCCCGTTAGAAAGCGACCATCTTCAAAACGTTTGATAGGTTGTCCAAAACGCATATATTCTGAGCACCATTTCTTTAAAGTATTATTATTAGTTCATATAGGCGAATTATATTTGCACACCATAGTTGAACAAACATGTGTGTTTAGAATTTTATTTTCCAGCACTAGAATCTGGAGGCCGAGGCCGGAATCGAACCGGCATAGAAGGATTTGCAGTCCTCTGCATAGCCACTCTGCCACCCGGCCACTCAGGAATTCCAATGCTTGTAAACTAGTATAAAATGACCATATACGGCATGGTTAGGGTTTTGGTCAACACACCCATTAGGATCAACTAAAAAGTATTTACAAAATGTTAGCAGTTATTTTGCATCAGAATTTGCCTGCTCGTTGTCTGTATATTAACTCAGCTGTATGATAGAACGTTATATAGAATAACAGTGACGGTTAGAATATTGTAGACATATTATTTACTGACATAGGTGTAAGGTGCAGAATGGATTACTCTTTAGCGAGATTTAATATGGTGGAAAGCCAGCTTCGTACGAACAAGGTAACTAGTTTAAACCTTATTGAAGCTATGGGAAAAATTCCAAGAGAGATGTTTGTACCAAAGCAAATTTCGGACTTAGCGTATGTTGACGACGATTTAATGGTGGCGCCAGGGCGATATTTAATGGAACCTCTAGTTCTGGCTCGGTTATTTCAGGAAGCATCGGTAACCAAACGAGATGTAGTTTTAGATGTTGGCTGTACGACAGGTTATGCCTCCGCCGTATTAGGGCAGTTAGCGGGTACAGTCGTCGGCCTTGAAGAAAATTCTGATCTTTGTGATTCAGCCACTGAACTACTTAATGGTATCGGAGCCGATAATGTTATTACTGTTGCTGGAGAGATAGTATCGGGATATTCGCGACAGAGCCCATATGATGTGATTTTATTGAATGGAGGCATTCCATCGGTCCCTCAAGCTTTAATAGAACAATTAGCTGAAGGTGGACGCATGGTAGGAGTTTTATGTATTCCAGGAGATGCTATAGGGCGTGCTACAATTTGGCTAAAGTTAAGAGGTGAGATTTCAAGTAGAGTAATTTGTGATGCATCAATACCTTACTTACCCGGATTTCAGAGTTCTGCGGAATTTAAATTTTGAATATGTTATGTAATCAATTTTTTGGAATTACTTTAATTGTATGGTCTGCGATTATTTGTTTCTGTGGGTTTGCAGTTTTAGGCAGAGTTAACGCTGAGACGCTCGATGAAGCATTGGTTAAGGTTTATCAGGGAAGCCCGGCCTTAGCAGCTAGTCGGGCAAAAGTTCGGAGTGTGGATGAAAATATATCACAGGCTCTATCTGGATGGCGGCCAGCGATTGAGCTCGATGGCGACACTGGAATTTCAGAAAGTAAATCAACCTCTGTTTCTTCAAATACTCGCAGTACCACCAATAGTTCTCTCAGTCCGCGTTCCTTTTCGTTATCCATGACTGAACCTCTTTATAGAGGTGGAAAAACTACAGCTGAAACTAAAGCGGCCAAAAATTTATTGAAGGCGAGCCAGTCCGACTTTGTGATAAAAGAGCAAGAGTTGTTACTTGAAGCTGTAAAAGCGTATATGGATGTATTACATGC
>CAYRUX010000165.1:0-9474 GCA_964427515.1 uncultured Rhizobiaceae bacterium | reverse complement strand
CCCACCCTCCATTTTTACTTTGCATACCCTTAATCCAAGCAGCCGCTAAATTAATTTGTTGTTCAAATTTATCCTTATTGGCGCGATGTAAAAGCATACCGACGACAGCTGTATCATCAACATCAGGATAATAATCATTTTTGTACTGAAACGCCCAACCACCCGGCGGTGTGAATGGACGACTTATAGCCCAATCTCCTTTGATATCAGTTATTTGATTATCAACCAACCATTCGGCTGCAGCATTTATACAACTAGAATATTTATCACTATCACTTTCGCTCAAAGCAAGCGCAGCAAGACCGGTATCCCAAACTGGCGCCACACACGGCTGACAATATTGTTGTCCATTTTTGGGAGACGTTAAGAGCTTATTTAAGGATCTTCTGACTGTTTGGCGTACCCTGTGATCTTTTGAAAAGCCGAGGCAATCGAGTGCCATAAGAAGATTAGCCATAGGAGGAAAAATACCCCCTAGCCCATCATCACCATTTAAACGCTCTACACACCATTTAAGAGCTTTATCAACTGCCTTTCTCCTAAATCTTTTAGGCATTAATTTCTCGTAAGTTTTCAACACTCCATCGAACAATATAAACAAATTTCGAATCCAACCTTCAGAACTCGATAATTTATATTTCGCGGGTTTGTTTTTGCCGAAAAGCTCCTGAATATCTATATTACGAGGATTTTTCGCTTGAGGCTTGAGGGACATCAGAATTAGAAGTGGAACCAAAGTTGTACGAGACCAATACGCAATTTTGTTCAAATTAAAGGGAAACCATAATGGAAGATACATTATCTCGATAGGCATTGAAGGCACAGTACGCCAGGGTAACTGAGAAAATAATGCAAGACTAGTTCTGGTAAAGACATTGCAGTATTGTGCTCAACCGCAATTTAGAACCGCTTTACGGGCCCGTTTCATGTGAATGGCATCTATATCATCGCCGACCAACTTTAACGCAAAATACGCTTTGACCGTACAACTCAAATCAAAACTGCCACCATGAAAGAGTGGCCATCCACCATGTTCTGATTGATGACTTCGAATATAATTCGCAAGACGCCTCTCTATAACATCGTCAATCTCACCCAAATAGTGATTTAATAATATAAATTCTGCCGGTATGGTAGCGTCTGCTTCTAACTCAAATAACCAGTGGCCATCTTCTTTCTGTTCATTAATCAACCCCTCTGAAACACTGTTAATAGTGTCTCTTAGTTGTGTCTCCGGAACTGCTTCTGCACATACACTAGAAGGGTCTGGAAGCTTTAAACCATGCTCCCCGAACTCGTTTTCCCTGAGCCCTTTTTTAGATGGTTTCACGATACTGCCACTAAGTGAACATATCCCCTTAATAAGAAGATTTGCTCACGTTATGCTCTAAGATCTGCCTTAGCCCAGTTACTGCCCAATGCAGACAGGGCTGTACTAACAATATCGGTTGCGGTCAAGCCAGCATCCTCATACATACCCTGAGGAGATCCATGTGATATAAATCGATCCGGCAAGGTCATGGGTCTAACTTTAAGACTTCCATCCAGCAAGCCCTCTTTTGCAAGAAAGCTTAGTACGTGAGATCCAAAACCACCAATTGCTCCTTCCTCTACTGTAATTAGGACTTCATGCTCACTGGCCAAACGGCGAATAAGTTCTTCGTCTAATGGTTTTGCAAACCTCGCATCAGCTACTGTACTTGATAATCCATGAGTTTGCAGATTCTCTGCAGCATCAAGACAGTCGCGCAAATGAGCGCCAAGAGAAAGAATAGCAATCGAACTCCCCTCTCGCACTATCTTACCTTTCCCAAGATCGAGTGGATCAACACTATCTGGAATTTCAAGTCCTAAGCCTTCCCCGCGTGGATATCTAAATGCGGACGGCCTATCATCAATCAGAGTAGCTGTACGAACCATACGAACCAACTCTACTTCATCAGAAGCTGCCATTACTACAAACCCTGGTAATGTTGCAAGATAAGTAATATCATAACTTCCTGCGTGGGTTGGGCCGTCAGCACCCACTAGACCAGCTCGATCAATGGCAAAACGCACAGGTAGAGACTGGATCGCTACATCGTGTACGATTTGATCGTATGCGCGTTGTAAAAATGTAGAGTAAATAGCAGCAAAAGGTTTGAAACCCTCGGTAGCCAATCCAGCAGCAAAAGTGACAGCGTGTTGTTCTGCTATACCTACATCAAACGCCCGTTCAGGAAAAATCTTCGAAAATTTGTCGATACCAGTGCCACTTGGCATTGCAGCAGTAATTGCAACAATATTAGCATCTTGCTCTGCTTCCTTAATTAGAGCGTTGGCAAAAACATTTGTGTAACTTGGAGCTGAAGGAGAACCCTTTTTTTGTTCTCCCGTAACCACGTTGAACTTGGCGACCCCATGGTACTTATCGCTAGAAGATTCTGCGGGCTCGTATCCCTTTCCCTTCTGCGTAACTGCATGGATAAGTACAGGTCCAGGAGTTTCATCGTCTTTAACGTTTTTAAGAATTGGTATCAGGTGGTCAATATTATGCCCATCGACTGGACCAATATAATAAAACCCTAACTCCTCAAACAGAGTACCTCCGGTAACCATCCCTCTTCCGTACTCCTCAGCCCGTTGAGCAGCTACTCCAACGGATCGAGGTAACTTTTGAGAAAAATGCTTCGCAATCTCTCGTAAACTACGATAGGAATGACTAGACAATACACGTGACAAATATGCGTTCAAAGCTCCAACAGCTGGTGCGATGGACATTTTATTATCATTCAAAATTACTATTAAACGAGCGTCCATGGAACCGGCGTTGTTCATAGCTTCATAAGCCATCCCACCAGACATTGCACCATCACCAATAATTGATACTACGTTTCTCTTTTCACTTCGTAAGTCTCTGGCTACCGCCATACCTAAGCCAGCAGAAATCGATGTTGATGAATGTGCAGCTCCAAAAGGATCATATTCGCTCTCAGAACGCTTTGTAAAACCATACAATCCACCAGCTTGGCGCAAAGTCCTAATTTGCTCTCGTCTACCAGTTAATATTTTATGTGGATAAGCTTGATGACCAACATCCCATATTAAGCGATCATGGGGGGTGTCAAAAACATGATGCAAAGCAACCGTTAATTCAACAACACCCAGACCAGCACCCAGATGCCCTCCTGTTTCTGAAACAGCATCAACGGTTTCATCCCGCAACTCATTACAGAGTTGCTTCAATTCCTTAATTGAAAGCCCTTTTAGATCTCGCGGTACCTCTACGCGATCCAGCAAAGGTGTTTCCGACATGCTAGTCATCCCTCCCAATATTTGCAAAAATTCTCTTTTTATTATCTATCCAGAGACTACGCATAACTGTAAAATATACCATCTTTTATTATGAACCAAAGACTTTTACTTAAAAATTTTATCCTTAAAAAAAAATGTTATACCGTTATAACTGTTATAATAGATAGGCATACCTCAAACCAAACGTATCTAAACCTTCATTATTCTCTGCAATCCCTGCATTTGAAATGTGATCTAAATATATAGAAATTGTTTGCGTTTTGGTCAATCTATAACCAGCATCTAAAGACTCCCTGAAAAGCACGTGTGACCCTAATTCCTTCTTATTTAACAATGTTGTACTAGTTTTACCGTCATGCAGAGCTAAT
This sequence comes from uncultured Rhizobiaceae bacterium, assembly GCA_964427515.1. Lineage (GTDB taxonomy): Bacteria > Pseudomonadota > Alphaproteobacteria > UBA828 > UBA828 > CAYRUX01. Next base: position 5,812 of record CAYRUX010000165.1, on the reverse strand, counting down.
CCGAGAGTACCAGATAAGACAATGTTGGTCGTTATATCAAATGCCCAGCCAGCCCCAGCGTAAATTTGGTTAGTATTGTTATCCGAATTTAAGTGAATTCCAATATGTGGCTGAGGTTCATATATCATTTTCCATATAGACCATTCGAATGGTGTGAAACGTAATTCAAGGTTGATGTTTCCTCCTGACTCCTTATTCCTTCCGAATGCTCCGACATCGTGCGCACTGACACCCAGAACGAGTTCCGCAAGAGAAAATTTGGTTTCACCATCCGCTTTTTGATTCTCTGACCTAACTTTCTTCCGTTTTTTCCTGTCCAATAGTGACTTTTCTTTGTATTTAGGAGCTTTCCACTCTGGAATGGGTTTCAACAAATGCACAAACCCAGGAAAATCCCTTCTAACCGTTTCAAAAACGCTTTTTCGCACATTAACAGGTGCTCGTATTGCAGTTTGAATTATAATCCCAGCCTGCGATGGGTAAGTATCCAAACCTGAAACTACCAATGCTTGCAATTGGTTCGCAATATATCTGCGGTTTATGTTTTTCACCGGAAGTTCATTTTCAATTCTTTCAGCTTCATTTAACGTTTGGTAAATCGATAGGAGAATTTCACTTAAACCTACATTGTTTCTGGCACTTAAATAGTCAATATTACTCGTTAAAATGCAAAAAATAAGACCGAATCCTAATACTTTTTTGCATGGCATTGACATAGCGATCCTCCATGAAACACATCAATAAACATTAGGAAAAAACATATTGTTTTTAACGATATAAAATATTTGTTTTAACTTGTTATTTATTGATTTCGTGTAAACCACTAACTTGGTTAATTTTAATATTACTATGATATATAAATTTTAACTAATTTCTAATCTATGGTTAAAATATTGGTTTATATTAAACCATTCAACTGCGTCTCTAAGTGCCTCTTCTGCTGAACGAGACTTATAACCTAAATCATTTTTTGCCTTCTCCGATGAAAAATACATTCTTTTCTCTGACATGTGGAGCGTATCGAGATTCAATCTTGGCTCATAGTTCGCCACTCTGCCAAATAACTCAGATGAATATGCAAGAGGCACTAACAACTTATGAGGCATTTTTATCTTTGTTACCCGCCTTCCAGTAATATTGCCAAGGATCAACAATATCTCGTGAAGGGTCACATTTTCACCACCTAGAATATAGCGTTCTCCAACTTTACCTTTCTTATAAGCTAGCAAGTGTCCAACAGCACAATCGTCGACGTGTACTATGTTTAAACCTGTGTCTACATAGGCGGGCATGCGACCGTTGACATAATCAACTATTATTCTTCCTGTAGGCGTTGGCTTTATGTCCCTAGCTCCGACGGGTGCAGAAGGATTTACAATTATTGCAGGCAAGCCCTCTCTAACAATCATCTCCCGGACACATTCCTCCGCTATAAACTTTGAACGTTTATAGTGCCCAACCATGTCCGCCAAAGAAACAGGCTCATTTTCAGAAGCAGGACTATGATCTTTTTTTAATCCCAGCACAGCGACACTAGAGGTATATACTATTCTCTCAACACCTGCATCTATAGCTGCCCTCATTAAATTTTTGGTTCCCTCAACGTTGGCATCATATATTTCTTGAGGATTTCTTACCCACAACCGGTAGTCTGCCGCTACATGATAGAGACCCTCACAACCTCTTGTGGCTGATTTTAGAGATTGAAAGTCTCTTAGGTCTCCAGTCACAACCTCTAGGTCTAATTCATCAATATTTCTCCTATCAGTATTTGTTCGCACGAGAACCTTTACCTCATACCCTTCTTGTAACAGCAACCTCGCCATAGAAGAGCCAACAAAACCAGTAGAGCCGGTCAAAAGTATTTTCATCACAAAATGCTAGCTTACTTAGTTAAATTGAAAAATGAGACGACGATAGCGAATTAACGCCCAAAACCCAAATACAGGAGCACATACCGTAGCAATAATTAGTATAGGTGTCGGCCCTCCAACCCAAATAACCGGGCCAATTAAATATGCTATATCCTCAAGCTCAAATCCACCACATCTAGGTAGACCACCTTGTTTTTTCCCAGTCTTAATCTCTATCTGTTGAAATAATGCAAAAATTCCACTTACGGCTAGACCTGCTATAATTCCCATTACCCAAGCAATATCGCCAAGCCATGACCCCGACAAGCCTATTCCAATACAGACAAAAAACAAAATATGAATAACTAAATCGCAGGAAATGTCATAAAAATGTCCCATACGAGTACTTTTTCCAGTAATTCGTGCTAGTTCACCATCCATATGGTCCACAAAATTTGATAAAATATAAAGCCCTGCACCCAAATAAATTAGTGTCGCCCTATCAAACGCCATACATGCACAGGCTCCAAGTCCCAATAAAAGACGGAAAGTAGTAATGTGATTCGGTGTTACGAATGAATTCGCAAGCGGTGCCACTAAATACCGGGCTAAACGCTGATCCCACAGATATATTTTTTTTAATTCATCACTTTGACTAGATGGGTTATTTTTGTTGTTCATTTATTTTGCACCAATAGTATTGTAAGTTCACTCTCTTAGTTATCAGGTAAAGTTGTGATTATCTGCGATGAAGAGCTTCCACCGCAATAGTTTCATAAATATGGGCCCAAGATATGCAAGCAGTAATCTTTGCAGCAGGAGTCGGAAAACGGCTTGCTACTAAAACCAAAAATTTACCTAAAATTCTTTTGCGATTTGGAGGGCAAAGCTTACTCGAACGTCATCTCAATCAATTATTATTGCAGGGTATATCCAATATAACAATTGGCGTCGGATTTGGAGCGAATAAAATAAATGATGAATTACATCGGATCGGCAGGACGGATGTTAAATTAGTTTATAATCCTGAATATTGCGACGGAAGCATTGTTACTCTCCATTGTCTTAAAGATGCAATTACTTATGGAGGCGACGTTGCGATAATGGATGGCGACGTACTTTATGATAGGCGAATGCTCGAACAACTATTTTCGAGTAAACACAACAATGCCTTCCTTTTGGATCGCAATCTCGAAATTGGAGAAGAGCCCATGAAGTTAGCTATCAAAGATGGCCATCCCGTTGATTTCAGAAAATCTATTGAAAAAGATTACGACTATTATGGAGAATCTGTAGGGTTCTTCCGCTTTTCTCATGATACAGCAATTGATATAACGAAGGACGCTCAGAATACCATACTCTCGGGGCAACGTAACGAATACATGGAAGAATCTATCCGGAATGTACTTATATCATCTTCACCTAGTCGTTTTGGTTTTGAAAATATAACCGGTCTGCCGTGGATAGAAATTGACTTTGCAGAAGATGTAGTCAGAGCTAAAAGTGAAATATTGCCCAATTTGCAAGAGTAGGCGATAAACCATTCAATTAACTTCTATAAAGTACGTAGTAATCCCATAAGTAATAGCGCTAACTTTGTGAATTTTCCCAACCTCTTATATGGTTTGTCTACTCGGAAGTCGTGAGTCTCTATGCGATTTAAGTATTCTTCGTAAATATACCGCATAAGAAGTGCTGGGCGCATATTAGCTCGTTCATTACGAGGTAAAGCATTAGATGCTTTAGTAAAATGATTTCTAGCCATAGCGCCAATCTCGGCACACACAAGTTCTACACCAGGGGTGTTGGTAACTTCTTCGGGTTTAACTTCTTGAAGATCATGTTTTTGGAGCAGTTCCTTAGGTAAATATATACGTCCTCTATCAGCGTCTTCAGCAACATCACGCAAAATATTAGTCAACTGAAATGCATGGCCAAGGTGAAGGGCAAAGCTCGGAATCGATGGAGATCTATATCCAAATATGTTAACAGAGAGTAGCCCAACACAAGAAGCTACACAGTAACAATACCGCTCCAATTGTTCCAAGGTTGGCCGCACCATCACTCCTGACCTATCCATATCAAAACCCTCAAGAATTTCGAGAAAATGGTGTTTTTGTAATTTGTATTCTTTTATTGGTTCAGCAAGTGCCCTACAGACTGGGTGTCTCGCTTTTCCAGCATAAAGATTTTCAATCTCTTGAGCCCAGGCCTTTAATAAAGCTCCAGATCTTTCTGAATCATCTATTTCATCCGCTACATCATCTGTTTCACGGCAAAAAGCATAAAGAGCAAGCATTGCCTCTCGCCGGGCTCGAGGCAAGAGTAACATTGGCAGAAAAAAAGATGAACCTGAGGCCTTGGTCACCTCAGCTACGTAACTCTTTGGATCGCTAGTACTAGGAATTGCTAAAATATGAGATCCTCTCGGAGATATTTGTTGGCTTGTCATTGTTATGTTACCAAGAGCTAAAAATGCCCCTTAATCCATTTATTAACCAACTGACCTTGCTCACCCTTACATGATAAGAAAGGGGGTCATGGTGGTGAAGTTTGAACGCTAGAGCCCGGGCCAAATTCAAAATGACTGCAGTTTCTAACCTTAGGCCACGTCTACCTATACTCTTCGGCAACCCGTCAGCCTTTGTTAATAATTTTTCAGTTTCAGCCAGGCATCTGTCCAGAACATTTCTTACAGCTGGCGACGCCTCTGAAAGACCAAGGTCTGCAACGCTGCCTCCAGCCTCTTCTAACCAAGGTTCAGGCAAATAAACCCTATCCAATGAAAGATAATCCGACCGGCAATCCTGCATGTGATTAAGCATTTGAAGCGCACAACATAAAGCATCTGACCCAGAAATATCAGCTTTAGTTTCTTTATGTATTTCTATTAAGGTTCTCCCCACCGGTGCAGCTGAATGCATACAATAGTCCATTACCTCATCCCACGTTTGATAACGTTTTTTTGTAGCATCTTGGATAAATGCAGATAGTAAATCTACGCCGTTACGGGGAGAATTTCCAGTCTGCCTTAAACTATCTTGATAAGGAATCGCCCACTTTGGTAGGTCTTCAGAATTTTTGGAGAGATTACTTCGAACTGAATGAAGCACATCCAGTTTGTCTTCTTCTGAAAGTTCTTGAGAATCAGCTATATCATCAGCGTGGCGCGCAAAAACGTAAAAAGCATGTACATGAGGTCTAAAATCACGTGGTATTAGAAAAGACCCCACAGGAAAGTTTTCGCGATTTGCATTTATTAATTTATTTGCAGCAAGCTCTCTTTTTCCTTGATTTTGAAGCAGCAGTCGTTCAGTCATGACGCGTTAAACCACTCCAACTATTATATTCAATCTCTATTAATGTCATCGGTAAAAATATTTTTTATCACGCTATAGTCCATCGACCATCTCAAGCGCCCTTAAACGAACATCTGAGTCGATTTCTTTAATCGCTTTAATATTTGTAGCTGGTTCAAACACTAATCTATCTAAACAACTCTCAACAACTCGTGGGATATCAACAAAAGTAATTTTATTATTTAGAAAACTTTGAACTGCTATCTCATTTGCAGCGTTCAAAACAATTGCGGATTCTGCACTTCTTTCAAGAGCATCCTTTGCAAGTCGCAAACAAGGAAATCTCTCAATATCTGGGTTCTCAAATGTTAAAGATCCGATTTTGGCAAGATCTAATTCTGGAGTCGGTGTTGCGATACGTTCTGGCCAGGCCAAAGCATACGCTATAGGCGTCCTCATATCAGGAGACCCCAATTGAGCTAGCATCGAACCATCGACATATTCAACCATACTGTGAATTATGGATTGAGGATGAATAAGTACGTCAATCTGCGAGTTATTAACAGGAAAGAGGTAAAAAGCTTCTATAATTTCCAGACCCTTATTCATCATAGTTGCTGAGTCTACGCTAATCTTAGATCCCATATTCCAATTAGGATG
>CAYRUX010000164.1:0-16495 GCA_964427515.1 uncultured Rhizobiaceae bacterium | reverse complement strand
GAATTTCTACACCCTTATGGTCAGTGAGAAATGTTATATAAAGTTGATGATTGCCAAAAAGTCCGTTTTCAGCAATTCGAACTAGTACTTCACGGACCGCATTTCTTAAGGCATTATCCATTACTTTATCGTAACCAATGTGATCCTTTTCCATTTTAATACCTGCATTTCTAAATATTGTGCAAATAACACCCTACCCTGAAGCCTTTAAGGTAAATGGCATAATAAACAAAGTGAGGGGCTTCTGTTGCCCGGTGCCCCTCGAACCGCGCTTTCCTAGTTATACTAGGCAGCGAGTGCTACTTCATTATCGTTCGCACTTACATTTTGGCCCGATAACGGCGGTACCATGCCGAGCAAAAGCCGAGCCTTTATTACGCACGTCGATCCTAGTTCGCCCCCATATAATGTCGGTTTCAGTTCAAAAACTCATAATCTTATTAAACTTCCTACCAATTAAAATGGTGGAGGCGCAGGGTACTGACCACGGGTCCGCAACGACTATTTCACGCGGCGCTTATCGCCATAGTCGACGGAAATCCATCAACAAGGGTATTATAGACCTTATTGTGGCATCGTCCAAGCGCCACTTTTCAATTAACCAGTGCCAACCTAATTTAGTTGGTCATTAAAAAAGTGTGATTCCTATGTCTTTACAGCCAGAACAAAAAAATGAGATTGAGATGCTGAGAAAACAAAGCTCGTCAACGTTAAGACCCTGTGCTCCCGCTCTCGAAGAAATTTTATATCAAGCGGTACCTGTTCTTGATCATGGATTTATTCGGGTCGTAGACTATATGGGAGACGATGGTGCCATTGTACAAGCCGCACGGGTTTCATATGGTCGAGGAACACGTCGGACTAGTGAGGATAAGGGTTTAATTTCTTATCTTATGCGGCACCGCCATACTACTCCATTTGAGATGTGTGAAATAAAGTACCATATGAAACTGCCGATATTTGTTGCTCGCCAATGGATCCGTCATCGTACAGCAAACGTAAATGAATATTCAGCCCGTTATTCTATTCTAGATAAGGAATTCTATTTACCCGACCTCAAGCAACTGTCTTCTCAGTCTGTAGACAATCATCAGGGTCGAGGTGACGGATTAAGCGAGGATGAAAGTCTTAGAGTACTTCAATTGCTGCGTGATGATGCGAATCAGGTATACGATCATTACATTGAGATGCTAAATCAAGATGAGGATGGAAATTCCATTAATTCAGAGCGTGACGGACTCGCTAGGGAATTGGCAAGAATAAATCTCTCTTTAAATTATTATACACAGTGGTATTGGAAGATAGATTTACATAATCTTATGCATTTTCTGAGTTTGAGAGCTGACCCTCATGCGCAATACGAAATTAGAGTTTATGCCGAGGCGATTTTAGGTACTTTGAAACGCTGGGTTCCATTAGCCTATGAAGCATATATGGAATATGAGCACAAAGGTGCGAGATTATCAGGAAATGCTCTAAAAGTTGTTAAGCGTATGTTAAATGGTGAGGCTGTCGAGCAAGGTGAGTCAAATTTGTCTAATCGAGAATGGCGTGAATTGATGTCATTACTTGGTAAAACGCCATAGATATATACATATACTGCGCTTTTTTAAGATTGCAGTATATGTATAACCACACTACATCATAATTATTTTTGGAGCGGAACGATCTCCGCTTGCTTCTGCGGAGCGGCAAATGTTTACAATGTGTTCAGCTATTCTAGAGTAAGCTTTTGTGTGTGGGCTTTCTGGTTTAGCCACTATGATCGGTTTTCCGTCGTCAGAAGTTTGTCGAATCTCACCAGCTAATGGAATTTCACCCAAGAATTCTACACCGATTTCTGACGCAGTTTCTCGAGCACCACCGTGCGAAAATATCTCGCTACGTTCACCACAACTTGGGCAAACAAAATAACTCATGTTTTCTACGATGCCAAAAACCGGCACATCGACACGTTCAAACATAGAAATCCCTCTTCGCACATCTAGTAGGGCTATATCTTGTGGTGTTGAAACAATTATTGCACCCGTAAGCGGTACCCGCTGTGCCATAGTTAATTGTGCGTCACCTGTTCCAGGAGGTAGATCGCAGACGAGTATATCCAGCTCGCCCCATTTTACATCTCTTAACATCTGCTCAAGGGCACTCATAACCATCTGACCTAGCCAAATCATAGGGGTGTCTTCTTCCACTAGAAATCCCATTGACATGCATTTTACGCCATAATTTTCAATTGGGATTAGCTTTGAGTCTTGTGTTGTATCGGGTTTGCCTGAAATACGCATTAACCTTGGCACGGAAGGGCCGTAGACGTCACAATCAAGCAATCCAACTCGCATCCCCGTTTTGGCTATTGCTACTGATATATTGACGGCAGTGGTAGATTTGCCGACTCCCCCTTTGCCGGAGGCAACGGCAAGAATTGAAGTTATTCCAGGGATGGTCTGGTCATTTTTTTGAGGCTTACTTGGCGATATGTTATTAGGTGCCTCTGATTTGGCACGCTCCGCTGTCAAAACTGCCGTTACTGAGAGCACTCCAGGGATGCTTTGTACAGCTTCCTCACATGCTAACCGCAGAGGTTCACTGTGTACGGCCTCTTGAGGAGCTATTTCAATTGCAAAGCCAACATTTCCATCACGTATTATGATATCGGAAATCATTTCAAGTGAAATAATATCCTTATCACTTGATTCCTGTTTTATTTGTCTCAAAGCATCAATGATAGATTCTTTTGTTATTTGGGTCATATTAATGATTTCCTTTTTTTCCTTGAACAATTCCATAAAAAAACCATATGTTCACTATAACAATTGCGTATAATGTTACGAGCTTTAGATTGCGAGATTGTGTTTAGTGACATATAAGATGAATTTCGGTTACAGCAAAACTATTGATAACCCTTGATAAGGAAAGAGTATTAAAAATGCCATGGTCTGACCAGCGAGGTAGTGGTGGAAATGGTAGTGGTCCGTGGGGTCGCCCTCCAAGTGGACGACGCCCTAGTGGAAGTTCTCGTAGCGGTGGTGGTTCTCGGGGTGGTGGTTCTCGTGGCGGTGGTGGCCCTCAGCCTCCGGACCTAGAGGAAGTTTTGCGAAGAGGGCAGGATAAAATGCGGGGCTGGATGCCGTCTATGCGGGGCCCTAAAGGGATAATAATTCTTTTTCTTATAGCAGTTGGAATATGGCTATTAACAGGGTTTTATAGAGTTGAGCCTGATGAACAGGGTGTTGTATTACGGTTTGGTGAGTGGATCAAAACGACTCAACCAGGGCTAAATTATCACCTGCCCGGCCCGATTGAGACGGTCATTTTACCCAAGGTAACTAAGGTTAATCGAGTAGAAATTGGTTATATGACCGCAATGAATAATAGAGGGCGCATTGAGCAGCGCTCCAATCCTACCGAAAGCCTCATGTTGACTGGAGATGAAAATATTATTGATGTGGAATTCAGTGTTTTTTGGGTCATTAGGGATGCTGGAAAGTTTCTGTTTAACATCCGGTCTCCTGAACGTACGGTTAAGGATGCATCTGAGGCTGCGATGCGAGAAGTAATAGGCGATACTGATCTCAATAGTGCGTTGTCGGAGGGGCGGTCAGTTTTGTCGGCAAAAACCCAACAGGTAGTGCAGGACATATTGGACTCCTATGATTCTGGAATTCTAATTACTCAGGTTGAGCCTCAAAGAATTGATCCACCGGAAGCGGTAATTGGTGCCTTTCGAGATGTACAGGCTGCGAGGGCTGATGAAGAGAGGGCTAAGAATGAAGCTGAGGCTTACAGAAACGATATTATTCCAAGAGCACGTGGTGAAGCAGAGAGAATTCTGCAGGAAGCAGAAGCATATGAGCAGGAGGTTGTAGCTAGGGCTACCGGTGAAGCGCAACGATTTATCTTGGTATTTGACGAATATCAGGAGGCAAAAACAGTTACCCGGCAGCGTATTTATCTTGAGACCATGGAGAAAATTCTGGGCGGTATGAACAAAATATTGATAGATCCTAGCGCTGGAGGGTCTCAAGGAGTTGTTCCTTATTTGCCACTTAACGAGCTCAACAAAAGAAAGCAAGATATTTCTGGAGGGACTGGACAATGAGTGGAAGAGCTAAACTACTCTTGTTCGGTGTTGCTATCATAGTGATTATCGTTGTTGTGATGAGCGCAACATATAAGGTTACGGAATATGAACAGGCTATATTGCTTCAGTTCGGAGAACCGAGACAGGTCGTAAACGCTTATGGTACTAAGGAACCAGGGCTGCGCTTCAAAACGCCGTTTGTCCAGAATGTTGAATATTTTGACAAGCGTATTCTTGACTATGATGCGCCTGCCGAAGAAGTCATTTTAGGTGACCAGAAACGGTTAGTTGTCGATACTTTTATTCGTTACCGAATCACTGATCCATTGCTATTTTTTCAGACCGTCGGTTCCGAAGCTGTTGTAAGAAGCAGGCTGGGTGCAATTCTTAATACTGCGACGCGGAAGGTTTTGGGTACAGTTGAATTGATTACAGTATTATCGGGAGAGAGATCACAATTGATGGTTTTTATTCTTGACCAAGTAAATAGGGAATCAAAAAGTTTTGGTGTCGATGTAATTGACGTAAGAATTAGGCGAGCAGATTTGCCTGATGAGAATAGTCAAGCAGTTTACCGTCGAATGCAAACTGAACGAGACCGTGAAGCGAAAGAATACAGAGCGCAGGGTGACGAGACATCCCAACGCATTCGTTCACGGGCAGATAAAGAAAAAACTATCTTGTTGGCTAATGCAAAGCGTGAAGCAGAGGTTGTCCGTGGGCAAGGTGATGCAAAGGCTGTAAAGATATTTGCGGATGCTTTTGGTCAGGATGAAGAATTTTTTTCCTTTTACCGGTCCATGCAGGCATATGGTCAGGCGCTGGGGAGTGATGACACTTCCATGGTTTTGTCCCCAGATAGCGAATTCTTTCGTTATTTTGGAAAGCTATATGATAAAAAAGATGATTAAAATTTGATAATTTTCTGACCGTAATCCTTTCTGTATGTTGTTAGCTGTAGTTACTCCACCAGTCAGGGTAGGAATTTTGCATGTCAGATTTTTGGCTAGCTTTAATAACGGCAATTGGTTTGGTCTTTGTTATTGAAGGAGCAGTTTACTCGCTTTTTCCAGAAGGCATGAAACGTATGATGACTAGGGCACTGGAGTTGCCAATTGGTAGGTTGCGCTCTATGGGCTTACTTATGGCTCTACTGGGTGTCTTAATTGTCTGGTTGGTTCGTTAAGAAAGCGGACTTAAATAATGTGAGCAGAAGAAGTTCTCAAATTGTGTAATTTTATTGACTCGTAATTTAAATGTTATCTTATGTTTTGTACCGTTTTGCGGGTAAAACTTATAATTCGAAGAGGTAAACCCTGAGATCAATTTCAAAAAATGTTTTACCCCACAACTTAATTGCCCCATTCAAGTGTCTGCAGGCTACAACCGACTATGCTCAGAGACTAGTTGCTCCGCCTTACGACGTGGTTACGTTCAATGAGGCGAGAAGATGGGTTTGCGGTAATCCGTTAAGTTTTTTAAATGTTACTAGACCAGAAATAAGTTTTTCCCAAAAATCTGGTGGTTCTTCTGGCCACATCTACGAGCGTGCGAGAGAAAATCTGCAGGGATTTATCAACACTGGAGCAATGCAGGTTCTTCCAGAGAAGAGATTTTATGCCTACCAATTGGTTAAGGAAGATCACTCCCAAATCGGTCTTGCCTGTGGGGTATCACTTTCTGCGTATAGAAAAGGTCTGGTTAAACGGCATGAACTAACACGAACAGAAAAGGAAGAAGATCGGATAAATCACATTGAAACCGTAAATGTTCAGACAGGACCCGTTCTCCTCACGCATAAACCGCACAGTGAATTAGCAAAATTGTTAGCCAACATTTGTGCTCAAGATGATTCCCCCGAAATCAATGTAACCATGAACGAAGATACATCACATATTCTTTGGCCAATTACAGATCCTTTGGTAATAAACAAAATTCAGTGCTTGGTGGATGAGTTGGGCACATTTTATATTGCTGACGGGCACCACCGGTGTGCTGCTGCGGAAAAAGTTGCGGCTGCACGTAATGATTCTAACGCGCGAGTTTTAGGGGTATTATTCCCTAGTAATGAATTAATAATATTAGCTTACAATAGGGTTCTTAAAGATCTGGGTCAATTTAATGAAAATACTTTCCTTAGGGAACTTGAGCAAACTTATATATTGCAACCGCATGTAAAACCCATTCAACCAAGCCGTTCCAGTCAAATTGGCCTATGTTTAAATGGGCGATGGTGGAGCCTTGATAGGCGCATACCAATTCAACAAGGCTTGCCGATTACGGAACGTTTAAGTGTGTCACATATTATGAAAGATATTTTTTCACCTCTTTTTAATATCGATAATCCTCGTACGGATCCCCGATTAGGCTTTGTAGGAGGTATTAATTCACCTGAAATGATTATGAATATGGTAAAGAGCGGCCAAATGGCTGCAGGATTTACCTTATTTCCTACAAAAATTGAGGAGCTAATTGAGGTTGCGGATTTGGGTAAACTAATGCCGCCAAAATCCACTTGGTTTGAACCTAAATTAGCTGATGGTTTAATTGCACATATTTTGGATTGAACATTTAACAATATCCACGCGTTTATCATGCGCAAAAGTTTGTACTCTTTGAGGTTTATTTTAATCATTTGGTATAAACAAATATAAGTTAGGTAAAGAAACCTTTACTATGTCTAGCAATCAAGCATCTCATCCATCTATATTAATTATCGGAGGACCTACAGCCAGTGGAAAATCCCAATTAGCTCTGGATCTTGCCGAAATTTTTGGTGGAGTGATAATTAACGCAGATAGCATTCAGATTTATAGAGAAATGAAGCTTCTTAGCGCAAGACCTCTACCTGAACATGAAATTCGGGTTCCTCACAGGCTTTATGGCATTCTATCAGCCCGAGAACAATTTTCAGTAGCGCTCTGGAGAGATATGGCTCTTCAAGAAATCAGAATTGCAAGGGAGCGTAACCTATTGCCAATTTTTGTCGGTGGCACCGGACTGTATTTACGATCTTTGGTGTATGGTCTGGTGTCTATACCAAAGATACCAGACCATATACGCAAAAAGGCTATAGCGTTACGTAAAAAGGAAGGTGCAACGAAGTTTTATGATTTGCTGTATACTAAGGATCCGGAGGGCATGTCTAAAATTCATCCAAAAGATAGTCAAAGAGTTATTCGGGCATATGAGGTGCTGGAAGCGACGGGGAAAAGCCTTCTAAATTGGCAGAGACTGCATACACGGTCTGATGATCTTGTTCAGGAAGTTGCTTTTCTGATATTACAACCTTCACGTAAAGAACTATATGAAGCATGTGATAAAAGGGCTAGGACAATTGCATCAGTAGGGGGAATTGAGGAAGTTGAGGAACTTCTGAAACTGGGGCTTGACTCTTCCTCCCCAGCGATGAAAGCGCTAGGAGTTAGAGAATTTAGTGATTTCATTAATGGCATTTTGGACTTTGAAACAGCAGTTACTAGATTTTGTAAATCAACTAGAAATTATGCTAAACGACAGAGCACATGGTTTCGCAACCAAATGCCAGATGCAAATATACTGGATAAGAGATATGATAATTTACAAAAGTGTATATCTATTGAGCTGGTAAAGAACTTATTAGGTAGGTAAAGGTGCTTGCGCCCCGTTTCAAATGGGAAAATGGGCGAGATAGACACCTTTAAATTTATTATATTGAAGGGTGGCTATTGACCAGTGAGCGTCAAGGTTCTAGTTTGCCCGACGGTTTTTTGATCGATATTGTTTTGAAACTACTATTAGCACATGGCCACATATCTAGTGGCTGATTGAAAAGGTGTATGGAGATTAAATATTGAGTCCGGATACAATTGATGACCAAGAAAAAATAAGTGGTGCAGATATCATTGTCCGTTCACTTTCTGAGCTAGGAGTTGAGGTAATTTTCGGTTACCCGGGCGGTGCTGTGCTACCAATTTATGATGCTTTATTTAAGCAAAATAAAATTAGACACATATTGGTACGGCATGAACAAGGTGCGTTGCATGCGGCTGAGGGTTATGCGAGATCGACTGGACGTGTTGGCGTGGTACTCGTTACGTCGGGTCCGGGAGCTACAAACAGTGTTACCGGCTTAGCGGATGCGCTAATGGATAGTATACCTTTAATATGCCTAACTGGACAGGTTCCAACTCATATGATTGGCAATGACGCCTTTCAAGAGGCGGATACTTTGGGAATTACCAGGCCGTGCACTAAACATAATTATTTAGTTAAGTCAGTAGAAGATTTGTCACGAATAATTCATGAAGGTTTTTATATCGCAGGCTCTGGTCGACCTGGCCCAGTAGTCATTGACTTACCCAAAGACGTGGTTATGGCAGAAGGTATCTTTAAAAACGGTGCTCAAAAGAATGTTGGCTCGCACCGTTCATACCGTCCTCGGGTTGAGCCGAGTGAATTGGCAGTTGATGACGCGATGACATTAATAGCAAACGCAGAAAGACCAGTATTTTATAGTGGCGGTGGCGTCATTAATTCTGGTTCTGCTGCATCCCAATCTTTAACTACACTGGTTCGTGAAACTGGTTATCCTATTACGAGCACACTTATGGGCTTGGGTGCTTTTCCTGGGACTGATCCACAATTTCTGGGCATGTTGGGCATGCACGGAACTTATGAAGCTAACATGGCGATGGCCGAGTGTGATGTGATGATCGCGCTGGGTGCGCGATTTGATGATCGAGTAACTGGACGGCTGAGTGATTTTTCTAAGAATTCAAAGAAGATTCAGATTGATATTGATCCATCTTCCGTAAATAAAAATGTGCCCGTTGACATAAGTATTATCGGCGATGTCGGGCGAGCACTAGAAATGATTATAAAAAAATGGCGTGAGACTAACAGGAACAAATCTCAAGAAATCGGAGATTGGTGGAAACAGATTGATTTATGGCGAGGGAGAGATTGTCTTCGATTTGACCAAAAAGGGGAAACAATAAAACCTCAATTTGTATTGAAGCGTCTTTATGAACTAACCAAAGACAGTGATGTGTATTTTTCTACTGAGGTTGGTCAACATCAAATGTGGGCAGCGCAATTTTTAAAATTTGACCGACCAAATCGTTGGATGACTTCGGGTGGTCTTGGAACTATGGGCTATGGTTTCCCTGCTGCCATGGGTGTTCAAGTAGCGCACCCAGATGCGTTGGTAATAAATGTGGCTGGTGAAGCATCGCTAATGATGAATATACAGGAATTATCTACAATGATGCAGCATAGACTGCCCGTCAAAACGTTGATTCTAAATAACGAGTATATGGGCATGGTACGACAGTGGCAGGAGCTGTTTCATGGGGGGCGATACTCAGAGAGCTATATGGACTCACTTCCAGACTTCGTAAAACTAGCTGAGTCATTTGGAGCAACTGGCATTAGGGTGAGTAAGCCAGAAGAAGTCGACAATGCAATTCGTACCATGATTGAATCTTCTGGACCGTTTATTGCAGATATTTTGGTGGATAAGACAGAAAATGTCTACCCGATGATACCAGGGGGTGCGGCCCATTATGAGATGAAGTTGGGGCCAGATCATGGAGAGCTTGAGGAAGCAGCTGAAGATGGCATGGTGTTAGTATGATACATAAAGAAAAATTAACACAATTGTTTTCTTCACATTGTAATTTTTAAGGGAAAACGATTTTGGCCGAACCAATAGAAAGGCACGTTATTTCTTTGCTTGTTGATAACGAGCCAGGCGTATTGGCACGAGTAGTTGGACTGTTTTCAGGTAGAGGATATAATATTGAAAGTCTAACCGTTGCAGAAGTAGAGTCCGGGAAAGCTCTCTCTCGCATAAATGTGGTAACATCAGGGTCAAGTATGATAATTGAGCAGATTAAGGCTCAATTGGATCGTTTAGTTCCGATCCATAAAGTTAGCGACTTGACGGAGGAGGGTTCGCATGTAGAGCGAGAATTAACCCTTGTCAAGGTTATAAACAATGGAGAAAAAAGATCCCAGTCATTAGAATTGGCAAAGAAATTTCAAGCTGTGGTGATAGACGATAGTAAGGATTCACTTGTAATAGAGATTGTTTCTAATACGGAAAGAGTCAATTCATTTATTCAACTTATGGAACCTTTAGGATTGGTGGAAATATCCCGGACAGGAGTTGTGGCAATTTTACGGGGAAAATTATCAATTTAGTGAAATTTTAACATATTACTTAAGAGGACAGAATAATGCGTGTCTACTATGATCGCGATGCCGATGTTAACCTTATTAAAGGGAAAAAGGTTGTTATAATAGGATACGGAAGCCAAGGTTTTGCTCATGCTAATAACCTTAAGGATAGCGGTACCAAAGAAGTGGCTGTTGGTCTTAGGTCCGATTCTTCCAGTGTAGCCAAAGCAGAGGCAGCAGGTTTAAAGGTGATGTCAATTGATGACGCTGCCAAATGGGGAGACGTTGTTATGGTGCTAACGCCTGATGAATTGCAAGGTCAGATGTGGCGAGAATCTCTTCAGAATAATTTGAAAGATGGCGCAGCTTTAGCTTTTGCACATGGTTTGAATATACATTATCGTTTGATTGAACCACGACCTGATTTAGATGTTTTCATGGTTGCTCCTAAAGGGCCGGGCCACACAGTACGTTCAGAATATGAACTGGGTAGAGGTGTTCCATGTCTGTTAGCAGTGGCACAAAACGCTTCAGGAAATGCAACTGAAATTGGGCTTTCCTATGCAGCAGCTATTGGTGGTGGTAGATCTGGAGTAATAGAAACTACCTTTAGAGAAGAAACAGAGACAGACCTGTTTGGAGAGCAAGTAGTACTTTGTGGTGGACTGACTTCGTTAATTAAGAATGCATTTGAAACTTTGATAGAAGCAGGTTATGCGCCGGAAATGGCGTATTTTGAATGTGTCCATGAAGTTAAGCTGATCGTTGATCTTATTTACGAGGGTGGGATAGCGAACATGCGTTATTCAATTTCAAATACGGCAGAGTTTGGAGATTATTCTAGGGGTCCAAAAGTCATTGATGCCGCAACCCGAAAACGCATGAAAAATATCTTGGATGATATACAATCTGGTCGATTTGCAAGCGAATGGATGCAGGAAAATAACGCGGGACAGCCTAGTTTCAAGGCTATGCGCCGAAGAGAAGCGGGCCATCCAATTGAGGAGGTAGGGGAAAAGCTACGTGCTATGATGCCCTGGATTAATGAGGCTCGTATTGTTGATAAATCGAAAAATTGATAATTTCAATTAATCGGTGCAAGTATCAGCAAACCTAATTAATTAAAAAATATTCGTTGCCTAACGTTGCTCCTAAGCATAACTTTATGGTTTTGGTTCTCGTTAGGGTGCTGGTAGGGCTCTGAAATTCCGGATGCATTCTGAGTTGGCCATAATTCTACTGAGTGGCGATGGTTAGTTTTGTCTAAAGGAATTATTTTCCGCAATTTTTGGTAATTGGCACATATTTGCATATAAAAATAATCTGCCAGAAAACAATTTTAAGACTATATTGATTGAACCAAAAATATTGCGGTATTTGCAATATTCAAAGGACGATAAAGGATTAAATCGAAGCAAACTAGTTTTCCGAACAGATATAGTATATTTATAACTGTTTAGAGATATTATAGGCTACCAGTTGCAGCCAAGAAATAGGGGTCATGATTATGCCCAATAATGAAAATGAAGTTCGTATCTTTGATACCACGATGCGAGATGGTGAGCAGTCACCAGGCGCTTCAATGAATCTAGAAGAGAAACTTCGCATAGCTGAAGCTCTCGAGGACATGGGTGTGGACGTAATTGAGGCAGGGTTCCCTATAGCATCAAATGGCGATTTTGAGGCTGTCTCCGAGGTCTCAAAAATTTTAAGAAATAGCATAGTATGTGGTTTAGCACGAGCTGGACAAAAGGATGTCGAGCGAGCCGCGGCTGCTCTGAAGTCAGCTAAACGAAGCCGAATACACACGTTTATTGCAACGAGTGCTCTCCATATGAGAGTTAAGTTGCAAATGAAGCCAGAGGATGTACATAAAGCTGTTATTGATAGTGTGAAACGCGCTCGCAATTATACGGATGATGTTGAGTGGTCTAGCGAGGATGGTACGCGCACTGATCATGATTTCCTGTGTCGATGTGTTGAGTCTGCTATTAAGGCGGGAGCTACTACGGTTAATATTCCTGATACTGTAGGTTATGCACTACCAGGAGAGTATGCAGAATTAATTCGAATGTTGTATAACCGGGTTCCTAACATTGATCAGGCAGTAGTTTCGGTTCATTGCCATAACGATTTGGGATTGGCCGTAGCAAACTCTTTGGCAGCGTTGCAAGCAGGCGCAAGACAAGTTGAATGTACAATTAATGGTCTGGGGGAACGGGCAGGAAATGCAGCCATGGAAGAAATTGTAATGTCTATGCGTACACGCAAAGATTTGTTTAATCTAAATTGCGGGGTTGATACACAAAAAATTACTCGAACTTCTCGCTTAGTATCTCAAGTTACAGGTTTCGTAATTCAACCAAATAAGGCAATTGTTGGGGCTAATGCCTTTGCACATGAGGCTGGAATCCATCAAGATGGGGTTTTGAAAGATGCTCAGACTTACGAGATTATGACACCAGAGTCGGTGGGGTTAAAAAAATCAACTTTGGTAATGGGGAAGCATTCTGGTCGTCATGCATTTAAAGAAAAGTTAAGGGAGTTAGGTTACGATAATTTAGGTGACAATGCTTTAATAGAGGCATTTAGCCGTTTTAAGGATCTGGCAGACCAAAAGAAAGAAATTTTTGATGAAGATATAATTGCGATGGTGGATGATGAAATTGGACGTGCTAGTGAACGCATTCGCTTCGTATCACTTGGCATTCACTGTGGGTCAGATGGCCCACAGGAGGCTAAATTAACCCTAGAAGTTGACGGTGAACGCTTATTAGCAAAAGCGACAGGAAATGGCCCAGTAGATGCCACTTTTAATGCAATAAAAGAAATATTCCCGCATACGGCAGAATTACAACTTTATCAAGTTCATGCAGTGACGCAGGGGACTGACGCTCAAGCAGAGGTTACAGTGCGTCTTAAGGAAGAGGGCAAGTTAGTAAATGGTCAAGGCGCTCATATAGATACCCTTGTGGCGTCTGCTCGGGCTTATGTACATGCTTTGAATAAATTACTTGTTAAGAGGCAGAAGTCTTCTTTGACTGCTCTAACAGCATAAAAACAGTTAACTTTGGTATAAAAAGGTAATAATTATTATTTTACTTAGAGAAGTGTTAAGATGTCCAATATGGAGATGTTGAATCAAATTATGGGCGGTAAGTTATAATGTTTATGAGACTTACAGGTTTCCTTTCAGCTGACATGGCTATTGATCTTGGGACAGCCAATACGCTTGTGTATGTAAAGGGTCAGGGCATTGTTCTTAATGAACCTTCTGTGGTTGCAATTGCTAATTGGAAGGGTAAGAGACAGGTTCTCGCAGTGGGCGAAGAAGCAAAGTTGATGCTGGGACGGACACCGGGAAATATTGAGGCTATCCGCCCTCTTAGAGACGGAGTTATAGCAGATTTTGAGATTGCCGAAGAAATGATCAAGCATTTCATAAGGAAAGTTCATAATCGCCGTAGTTTTGCGAGTCCAGAAGTGATTGTTTGTGTTCCATCTGGGTCAACGGCGGTTGAGCGACGTGCTATTCAAGAGTCAGCGGAAAGTGCTGGAGCACGGCGCGTCTTCCTCATTGAGGAACCTATGGCGGCGGCTATTGGCGCATCATTGCCTGTGACTGAACCTACTGGGTCAATGGTTGTAGATGTAGGAGGAGGTACGACTGAGGTCGCAGTCTTATCGCTCGGAGGTATAGTGTACTCTCGCTCTGTTCGAGTAGGTGGTGACAAGATGGATGAGAGTATAATTGCTTATGTACGTCGTAATCACAACCTTCTATTAGGAGAATCTAGTTCAGAACGTATTAAGAAAAATATTGGTACAGCCTGTCCCCCGGAGGACGGCAATGGCAGTTCCCTTGATATTAAAGGTCGCGATCTTATGAATGGCGTACCAAAAGAAATTGTTGTAACTCAAAGGCAAATTGCGGAGGCTTTAGCGGAGCCTGTAGGTGCTATAATTGATGCAGTCAAGGTGGCTCTTGAGAATACCGCCCCTGAGTTGGCTGCCGATATTGTCGACAAAGGAATCGTTTTAACCGGGGGTGGAGCTTTACTTGGTAATTTGGATTATGTGCTTCGTCATGCTACAGGTCTCCCCGTATCTATTGCTGACGAACCGTTATCATGCGTCGTAATGGGTACAGGAAGATGTTTGGAAGAAATGAAAATACTCAAGCACGTCCTACACGAGGCTTATTAGCAGAGATTACAGAAACTTTGCATCCACATTGGGTGCGAGTTATTCGGAGAACGTAGATGCGTTCATACCGCGGACGCGCCGTGTTGACTGCATTACCGCTGAAATCCGTTGTTCAGCGTTCAGCATTTGTATTGTTTGTGGGGGCAGCGTTAACCGCAATGATACTTAGTCGTGTGGAAGTGCGCCTTGTTGACAATGTTAGAGGGGCAATTAGTGACACTGCTGCGCCAATATTAGAATTTTTTTCCCATCCAGCTGCTTCTGTTGCATCATTTGTAGAGGATTTTGATGAGCTGTTGGTTGTACATGAAGATAATAAGCTGCTTAAGATGCAGAATGCTCAACTTATTAAATGGAAAGCGGTCGCAGAAAATGTTGTAAGGGAAAATGAGGATTTCCGGAAAAGGTTGCAAATGGTACCGGATCCGGATTCACGATACGTTACTGCCCGAGTTATAGCTGATTCTGGTGGCCCCTTCGTACGTACGATTTTAGTAAATGCTGGCACTGCTAATAATGTTCAAAAAGGTCAAGCCGCAATTTCGGCTGAAGGATTAATTGGTCGAGTTGTATCTACAGGTAGTCGCAGTGCAAGAATTTTACTGCTTACCGATTTAAATTCACGTATACCCGTAGTGGTGGAAGCCACCCGAGAAAAAGCTATATTGGCTGGAAATAATACCTTATATCCAAAGCTTGAGTTCGTTAGTTCTAGTGCAGGAATAAACGTTGGAGATCATATAGTGACTTCTGGTGAGGGAGGGGTTTTTCCATCTGGTTTGCCGGTAGGTTTGGGCACTTCCGTCGAGGATGAGGCTTCTTTTGTTCAGGTTCATGCAAACCTAGACCGCTTAGAATTTGTGACCATCCTAGATTATATTTTGCCAGGTTTGTTACCTAACACAATTCGAGCTGGACGCATTGGACCTTTAAAATGAGAACGTCCACCTGGATAATTCAAGCAGATCATAGAATACGTAGTTTGACCCCATTTGTGACTACTTTTCTAATGGTTTTAATAAGTGCATTACCTTGGCAAATCGCAAGTTTTGCATCTATAACGCCTGCATTTACTGCAATTTCTATCTATTACTGGAGTATATACCAATATTTAAAATTACCGTATTATTCAATATTTGGTTTAGGTATGTTACTCGATTTATTAACTGGAATTCCACTAGGGTTATCCGCCTTAATATATTTACTAGTAAGAGCCGTTTTAAATTCCCAACGTACCTTCTTTATGGGTAAGCCATTTTGGATAGTTTGGGCAGGGTTTGCCGTTGTCATGTTAGGAGTTTCCGTATTCGGCTGGGTGGTTAACTCTCTATATTTTAGTGCGTTTGTTGCTCCTCTACCATTCGTGTTTCAGTGTGTGTTGACTATTTTACTATATCCAGTGATCAGCTTTATTCTGAGTATTCTAAATCGGAATATGCTAAATAAATCTTGATATGTCCTCTGAGAAAAATCAGGTTAGAACCTTCACTCGACGTACTATGATTCTTGGGGGTGCGCAGGCTCTGCTTTTAGCTGGTCTGGCTGGCAGAATGTATCAATTGCAAATCCTTGAGTCAGACAAATATACGATGTTAGCTGATGAAAATCGTATAAACATGCAATTGTTACCACCGCCACGAGGGCGTATATTTGATCGATTCGGTGAGGCGCTCGCTATAAATCAGTCCAATTACAGGCTTGTCATTATACCTGAGCAAGCTGGTGACTTAGAATACTCGCTTAAAAAGTTGAGTAAACTCGTTTCAATAGATTCTGATGACATAACTAGAATTCTACGGGAAGCAAAAAGAAAAAGAAAATTTGTCCCTATAACCATAAGGGAAAATTTAACTTGGCGTGAGGTGTCACGCGTTGAAGTGCATGCCCCCGAACTTCCTGGAACCATGATAGATGTTGGACAAACCCGGAATTACGTATTTGGTGAAGAGATAGCGCATATTGTGGGTTACGTAGGAGCCGTATCTGAACAAGAGTTGCAAGGCGATAGAGTTCTGTCATTGACAGGATTCAGTATTGGGAAGGATG
>CAYRUX010000163.1:0-4837 GCA_964427515.1 uncultured Rhizobiaceae bacterium | reverse complement strand
GTTTGCATTATTAAAAACAAGGAGTGTCTGTCGGATGCCTAGCTTGTAGAAAACTTCAACCATATCAAGATTTCGCTCGAAACAGCGAGTACCTTCGAAATGTAGTAGTACTCCAAGACGGTGTGATGTCTTCGCTGACTTAACATCATCGACCGACTCACAAAGGAGAACATATTCCATAGCACTCAGCGTGTTGCGTGCTGTAGCTATTCTCTGGACTGCCTCTGAAATATTTTGATTGTCGCCCGCAATTGTTGCTGACACGGCTGTAAAACCGGCTTCGTGAAACCGCAACATTTTGTCAAAGTCATTTCCGCACCAGGGCTCCCACGGCCAGACCATATCCCAAACGATTGCTTGTGTATAAAGATTTTGAGCTTGGTTCGCGATATAATCAATCATCAGAATTCCTAAATTGGCGGATGCACCTGAGCTGCTTGCTTAGCAAGCAAGCCACCGTCAACTGGAACCACTGCACCGTTCAAATAAGCTGACTGATCGCTCGCTAGGAACACAGACACGTTGGCAATATCCCATGCGGTACCCTGTTTCCCTGTAGGGGATATGGCATAACGCTCTAAGACTGTCTCTTTCAATGAACCATGCACATCAAGCACATCATCATGCGCGTGGATAAGCGGCGTATTTATAAGTCCGGGCTGTACCGAATTGCAACGGATACCAAAGGGCGCATTTGCAACCGCCACAGCACGACTAAACTGGTCAACAGCCGCTTTAGACGCGTAATACGACAGCACATCATATTGGCTAACCCGCGTTGAAAGGATAGACGAAATATTCGTGATCACCCCATGATTTTGCGCTCGCATGAGTGGCAAAATAAATTTGCACGAAAGGAAACAGCTTTTTACATTTACCTCGAATGTACGATCCCATTCTGCCTCACTGAGAGTCACCGGGTCTCCAAATGGACTGATCGCAGCATTGTTATGTACGATATGAACAGTTCCAAACTCATCTACTATTCGATCCACCACTGCTTCGATGTCGCCGGAGGACGCAACATCCGCATGCAAAGGCAAGGCTACGCCCCCTTCATCACGAATAAGATCGGCCGTCAACTCGGCGCGACGGAGATGTATATCGACACAGACGACTTGCGCACCGGCACGCGCATAAGCCACTGCTGCAGCCTGACCGTTACCCCAACCCATTTCAATACTCTCTGCGACACATCCAGCTCCGAAAACAACAGCGATGCGACCAGATAAGTCAATGTTCATGAAAATCTACTTTTTGCCTACGAAAATCATTCGTATATTTTCCTACTTATGGCGGGAGGGAATTCCCCTGTTTCGCTTCATCTTGTCAAAGGTATTTCTGAAACAATCCCATGAATCTTGAACCTCATGAAAACCATATTTTATTCGCTTAACGTCCTCCAACAATGTATCCCACGTTCTGCCAAAATTCCAATCTGCAAAACTCCATGAAACCGAATCATAAAGGTCAGCTCTAAGATTATATTTCCGCATAATTTTATTCCATAAGGGGCCTTTATCACTCATAAAAAGAGCCATGGAAAATGGCATTACAACCCCCGGTTGACATCCAAAATACTCTCCAATTTTGGGCCATACGTTAGACCAACGGAAACCTGAGTCATTAGTCATATTAAATGCCTGATTTGCACAACCAGATTCCGTCGCCATCCATAACATAGAACGACCCAGTAACTCGGCATTAGTGTAACGATTAAGTGCATTATAGGAAGCAGTTGGGCCAGGAAAATGAAATGGCACGCTAAGCTCACGGCACATCGTAGCATAAACTGCCAGATGAGAAGCACCATTTAATGGAATTCCTTCTGCAAACCCTACGCCCACTTCTGGCCGCACTAGCGAATAAGTCCACTTTTTACCTCTCTGAAACCGGGTCAGTGCATCCTGTTGGTCATAATAAAAATTGGGTGGCATATGTCTTGGGTCGGTTTCTATGGATGGGGTTTTATGCTGCCCCAAATGACACCCATAAAACTTGCCCCCTTGGCTTAATACGACCCTTTGTAATTTTGGAGCGATTGGCGCAATAACACCGACAGAATTCTTTACAAGATTCACATTGTCCTCAACATTTTCCGCCTCAACCCCTCCGGCAAGAGCAGAATAAAATATGTGCGTTGTCCCCTTAAGTGAAGATAATTTAGCTTGCGCGTCTTTTCTGTTTAAAAGATCTACTTGTAGAGCTTTTGCTCTAGTTTTAAAGTTTGGCTTCCTTCGCGAAAGCGTTACAATATCCCATCCTTTTTCAGCCTCCAAGGCGGCAATTACATGCCTTCCTATAATTCCAAGGCCTCCAACGACCACTGCCTTTTTATTGGCCATTCTCCAATCTCCCTTTTTTACAATTTCTTGGTCGATATCATTTCAAGATTCTGCCCCGTAAATCAATTCCAACATTTTTATCTCAAAATACTATCTAAAGATAGGTCAGTATCCAGTTTAATAACTATATGATGGGATTAAAAACCTACCGCTGTTCCATCAACACCAGTTTCTCGAATTACCCAGTACCTCCTATCTAATTCTTGAGTAATAGGGCCGGGCACTGGCCCTTGAATATCCCTAGCTAAAACTTTTCGGACTGCTAGAGCCCCACCAGCAGTACTGCACGTAAACAACTCATCTGCAGTATAAAGGTCAAACGCAGTAAGATTAGTTTCCTTAAAAGGAATTCCGGCCTCACCTGCTATATCAATAAATGTGCTGCGAGTTATTCCCCTCAAAATATTTTGTACAGGCGTAAATAATATTCCATTTTTGACTAAAAATAAATTGGAAGCAGGACCCTCACTCACATATCCATCAGAACTCAACCACAAAACATCATCATACCCAGCATCCAGCGCCTCGATTTTTGCTAATTGGTAATGCAGCCGATTCAAACATTTATAACGAGGATCAAGGGTATCCGGCGAAAAGCCCCGCAAATGGGTTATAAATAGTTTTATCCCCTCAGCTCTTTTTTGCTTATCAGCAAGAAAAATATAGGGAGCAGGCCATATAATAACCGTTGGATCATAATCCCTCGGATCTGCTACCACATCTTTAGAAACACCACGCGTTACAATAAATCTAATTGTTGCATCTTGAAGACCACTTAGACGAACCGTTTTAATTATAGCCTGACGCCAATCATCACGGCTCATGTTCGTCTTCAACATGGAGGCCTGAAGCGATTCAAAAAAACGATCTACATGCTCATCTAACTTGTATATGTTCCCCTTCCAGGCAGAAACAACATCGAATATTCCGTCACCGAGTAGAAATCCCTGGTCAAGAATGGAGATTTTAGCATCCTTAAGTGATACATACTGTCCATTAATATAGACAACAACCTTATCATCCATAATTAACCGCTCATTCGCCCGTATACCAAACTCTCATGGCCTCGTATTAATAATTATTCAACATATGGTATTTACCAAATAAGTTTATCATTGAGGTTTCCATCGGCCATCTCGAACAAGTTCATCTGTGAGTTTATTTAAGGCCCTGCCAAACCTCATAATAATCTCATCCACTTCATTTTCAGTGATACTTAATGCCGGCGCAAAAGATGAAGAATTATGACCAAAGTATCCTCTCGAAATAAGCTTTTCCTCTAAACAGAGATCAAACAACCGATGTGAGCAATCCCAATCAATATTTAACACCTCCTTAGGGTCTTTTTTTGCGACAAGCTCCGTCGCAAGCATCAAGCCATCTCCGCGAATCTCTCCCATTAATGGGTGATCCAAAAAATGTTCTTCTAATTGTAATTTGAAGTAGCTTCCCACCTTTGCAGCATTATCCACTAACCCTTCTCCTTCCATAATATCAAGATTAGAGTTAGCCGCAGCACAAGCGATTGGATGACCGCTAGCAGTATGCCCATGCGCAAACATTTGGTCAGGCGCACCGCTAATTAGCACCTTCCACACATCGTCTGAAACCACTGACGCTGAAAGCGGGACATAAGCGCTAGTAATCCCTTTAGATAAACTTATCAGATCTGGTTTTAAATTATATTTGTCCGATGCAAACCATGTTCCTAAACGGCCAAAGCCTGTAATAACCTCATCTGCAATAAATAGCACATCATGTTTCTTTAAGACTTTTTGAATCTCTTCAAAATACCCCTCAGCTGGCGTAACGCAAGCCGACGCCCCCATTACTGGCTCGGAAATAAAAGCACAAACTGTCTCAGGCCCTTCAGCTATTATTTGAGCTTCGAGTTTGCCTGCTAGTCTTTTTGAAAATTCTCGTTCACTTTCACCTGGCAATGCTTCCCAATAATAATGCCCCTTATCGGTATGTAAGAACCCTGGCAATGGCAACCCAAATGGTTCTTGCATTAATGGCAACCCCGAGAGGCTTGCTCCAACTGAGGTTACACCATGGTACCCCATGTTGCGCCCAATTATTTTACGCTTCTCCGGCTTTCCTCTCATTTGCTGGTACATCCAAGCCAACTTGACATTTGCATCATTAGCCTCCGAACCAGAACTTGCAAACAACACCTTACTCATGTGCTTGGGCAAGATTTGCAGTAATCTTTCGCCCAGCCTAATTTGTTGTTCATGAGCGTTTCCAGCAAATGTATGAAAGAACGCAAAATTGTGAGCTTGGTCGCTTATAGCCTTTGCAATTTCTTGACGCCCATAACCGACGTTTACACAGAAAAGCGCTGCCATTCCGTCGATAAAATTATTACCTTCTGAATCTCTCATATAAATCCCCTCTCCTGAGGTAAATATATGAGGGCCTGTTTCCATATGTTCAGAAAAAGAGGTGAAAGCATGTATGGTGTTATCTACATCTAATCTTTCAAGATC
>CAYRUX010000162.1:0-12339 GCA_964427515.1 uncultured Rhizobiaceae bacterium | reverse complement strand
AATATATTTCTGTTTTATCTAGCATGAGTTTATAATCAGGAGGCAATAATGAGCATGAAGAATGAGGTTGTATTGGTTACCGGAGCAGCCCGTGGAATAGGACGCGATATTGCAACAACATTGGCTGGCATGGGCGCGAAGGTCGCCGTTACCGATATTGATGAAAATGTAAAATCACTGCATAAACTTGGTTTTGCAATTGCCATGGATGTAACTGACGAAGATGATGTAAAAGAGAAATATCAAAATTGCACGGATGCCCTTGGAGAAATTACTTTAGTAATAAATAATGCTGGAATTCTTTCAGTACATGACACGATTGACCTAGAAGTTTCAGAATGGCGACGAGTAATTGAGGTAAACGCCACAGGCACCTTCATAGTCAGTAAAACTGCAGCTAAACATATGCTTTTAAATAAAGCACCTTCTTCAATTATAAATATATCATCAATTGGAGGTAAACGTGGCAGTGCAGGAGTATCTCACTATTGCTCTTCCAAGTTTGCTGTTATTGGATTTACACAAGCCCTTGCAATCGAACTTGGACAGCATAATATCAACGTGAATGCTATTTGCCCGGGCGCCGTTATTACTGATATGTTTAATAAATTTGTGGAAGGCCAACGAACAAAAGTGTCAGAGTGGGTGGCCAAACAGCAAGTATCAAGACCTCAAACTGGTCAAGAAATTGCGCATGCAATATCCTTCTTACACGAAGCAAGGTCTATCACTGGCCAAGCTCTTAATGTTGACGGAGGAACAGTTTTTAATTAAGAGGACTGATTGACTTATTGTCGTCGTAGACACTTAGTATACGACTTCGTTCGCTGATGTTCTTATTTTGGGTTTGATTTACGAACTTTGCTGTCTTTGTTTCTCGACTTTGGCATTAATTCTTCTTCACCAATGCGTTGAGCACGCTCTACAAACCCAGTTATGCTTTTTCCTTCAAAATGGTTTTTAAATCTTTTAGACCTTTCTTTTATTTGTGCCCTTACATCGATAGGTTTAACACTTTTTATACCCACCATACTTGTTACAACTGATTCTAGCGCCAGCAATCTACAAGCTTGATCTACCGTAAGCATTTCAAGTGCCAAAATAAGATCGTCTCGTTTTTCTAACTCCTTCTGGATCGCTTTTGAATCATTCACGATTTATTCTCCTCTGTTAAAATAGCTTTTTAATTTTATTTGGTAATAAACAATGGTATTTTTGATCATATTAGACATCTCTCCTAAGTCTACTAATTGTCTGGAACGTGAGATAGCCAATCTCGAATTTTATACTGCAGTCCTAAAGCATTCATTGAGAAATCTATGAAATTAAGGAAGATTAGTAGTAAAAAGAAATTTTTAATTTGGACTACGCTGATAACGCTAATCATCGTAATTCTTGCTGTATACGAAACTAAAAAAGAGATGCAGAAAATAAAAGAACAACAAAACAGTACCTCCTCAAATAACCTGGCATCTCGAGTTATACCCATCGAAAAAGCAGCTTCAGTTGTCCGTAAATATTACCGATCCCATGACCTCCCAATTGGTTGGAAACTGGGCAAGACTGACGTGGTGGACTCAGATACAATAGAGGTGGCTATTATTTTTTCGCCCAGAATAGGAGATTCGCGACATGGGAAATCTGCCGATCCTGATGAAATGAACTACAATAACGCATGTCCACTAGACAATAATGTGAAAAACATCGTCACTCAGTCAGATTTATTTATTAGCATCAACGACAAGACAGGCCTGATTAAAAAATTATTTTGTCAGTAATATATGTGAATAATAGATACATCTAAAATAAACCTAACCTCTTATCCAGGTAACGGTTCAATGCGACTAGGCCCTACAGCAGCAGAAGTTTTCCCTCGCCAGGCATCAAAAAGTGTTAGTGCTTCTGCCTTTTCCTCACTAGACATCTGATTGGCTACGGCTTCAAGAGCATTTAAGGCTGTACCAATTCCATGCTGTGCAGCAAGAGAGAGCCAAACATAAGCCTGAATACGATCTTTCTTCACTCCTTGTCCTATTGAATACATATGTCCCAAACGAGCCTGCGAAGGGTAATGCCCCTTCTCTGCAGCTGACCGATAAAGACGAACTGCCCTTTCTAAGTCTTTAGTTATGCCGTGACTGTCGTTAGAAAGTAGCACTGCTAGATTAAATTGGGCGTTGGGATCCCCCTCGTCCGATGCTTTCTCGAACCAAATAATTGCTTGATCAGAATCTTTATCAACGCCATTTCCCATCGCGTACATTGCACCGACATTACTTTGCGCCTGAACATTACCTCCCGACGCAGATTTCACATACCATTCAAACGCTTTATAGTCATCAACTTCAACGCCGTCTCCATTTGCATACAAAGAGCCTATCCATGCCTGTGCATCTGAATTACCAAGTTCTGCAAGTGGCAGCCAAAAAGATTTAGCTGATTCAAAATTACCCTCCATGTAAGCTCTTCGACCCTTTTCAAGAAGAATTTCTGTTTTTCCACGAGAAGAGGATTTATTGTGTTTTGAAGAAACTCGCTTACTATTACGGGTTCGTTCTCTGACTCTTTTTGTAGACATACACACAGTCCGTATCTTCGTTTAAACTAGTTGAGGGCATACCATCGACCTTAAGTCGGTTAACAAAATAATCCTGAGCTGTCTTAGCAGCCTGGAGTGTCAGAGCCTGTTTATAAAGCCAGGGATCCTTTTTGCGATTAACATTATGAACTTTAAACAGTGATTTTTTTGGATTATCACTAACACCTACATAATAATCCGAAAATTCGCCGCCGAATTCTTTAATGTAGGCAAGTATCTCGTATTTAATTTGCTGAACACTGTAGACCATTTATTCGCCTTTAACTGAAGATATTATCTATCATGGTCATTATAAAGTGGCGCCGACCAATAATATTTATGTTTTGCCAATATTGAATCTACTATAAATTTTTGAAAATCATATCCATATGGGCAATTTTCCTTTTGCGTAAGTTTTAAAGATGATTTGAGACCTGACTTAGTCAGGTTTTGCATGTCCCGTTGCAATTTTTCTCCATGAATGACGCTCTTTTCCAATTCTTTTAACCACTTGGAACTCAATGCTATTACATTTGGGTCATCTTGATTTATTCCAGCGGTATTGTTAACAAAAAGATTTATTCGCCCTAAGGTCAGCCCAATACCCGTTGGTTGAAGAATAATACTGTAAATATAATTAGGCATTTGTATAAGTAATAGATTAGGAAAATGCCAAATTAAGTGCGCCTTATGCTTTTTATTAGAGGAAATTCCTTGTAATAAAGGAAGCGTACCATCGCGAGTTGCATAATTATCCGAGAGGTTTAGCGACTTCATAGTCTGCATCGGTGTTTGATTAGATACACCTGAATACTTCTCATAGCCATCCTTTACATCAGGAATAGAGACATTCTCCACGAATGACCTTCCCATCAGTTTCCAATTACACTGATTTTCAGCACGTTCTTGATAAACCAGATCGAGCTTTCCGTGGATTGTCTTACCCATCACTTTTGAAAGGCGTTTAACACATTTTGATAATGATTTTGTAGAATGGTCTAAATTAATAAATATAAATGGCCCCCAGCACTCAACTTGAACTGGAAGCAACCTTTCTGGCCGGTCACCCAAGTATTGGCCACCAAGCAACGACCCTTCTTCAACTTCAACAGCTGACAAAACATTTCTATCGCGACTATAACCACAGGAAGTAAAGGAACACTTAGTTTTATTTCCAGTTTGACACTGTAAAGGGACTGAACGACAACCTCCATGCTGTGCCTTATTAAATCGTCCAACGAGTTTGCCATCTTTTACCCGTTGAACATGGATGCCATGATTACCTACTGTGAACGGCAATATATCACCTTCATCTGGAATTTCTTGTTGTGTGCCAATACATACCCAAGTTCTGGTCCAGATTTTTTCGTCCTCTAAGTCTGCAAAAACTTTTGATCGATAAGCCGCGTGGGGCAACGTATGTGCCTGACCAAAGGGTCTTATCACATCGGAATATATTTTTGCCTCGACAAAATCGAGACCTTCGTCAAAGTAACCAAGTTCCGGATGTAAGTTCATTACACGATAACCAAGATTGGAAAAACACTCCCGTAAAGTCACACAGTACGGGAGTGATATTCATTAATAGGTTAACCCAATCACTTCCGTTTTTTGTTCATCGGAGGATCATAATCTGCCCGACCACGGTGTTTAATTGCACTTCTTGGAGCGTCGGGTAGCGGACCGTCTTTAGCAAATCTATCTAAGACGTTCTTAACCAGTCGGGATATATTGTTTTTTCTTGGATCCCCATTATTCCATGGCAACGATCCGCAAAATGCAATTGAACTAAAAGCAAAACACCCACCACCATTTGGGGTCTCATGAAAAGCTATATCTGACCGCACACGTGGATGCTGGGTACCGTCTAGACCTTGCTGGTTAAACCCAAAGTCTTCCATTACTAGCAGATATGCTTCTGTGTGACGACCGGCGGACGTAGCCGCAACTAATGTATGAGGCGGAGAGCCAAGCATAGTATCAACAATGTCAAGCTCCGTTCCAGCTGCACCTCCTCCGACAAAACCAAAATTACCGATCTTTTCGTCCTGTTTAATTCCTTTAAATGCCCAGGAAACCCGTGGATCATTGCTTTCTTTGGTACGGGAATAATAACTAGATATATCGAAACCTTCAGAAGACATCCCAGTTCCTGCAACTGAATGTAAATAGCGACCTCGATAGCGCCACATACCTCCTAATTCACCCGTAGATTGATGGTAGTATTCACCAGGATCGGCTCGCCATGTCCTAATCCCTGATTCACATCTTCGCATTTCAGTAATAATGCCCCTACCCAGATGATCGTACGCCGGATGATAAGAGTGAACCCAATAAAATCCATCAGCACCCATATACATAAGGCGTCCACCCTGCTGAGTGTAGTCATGTAGCGCATCTAATTGCGGGCCAGAATTGTGTTCAGGATGTGATCCTGTAATTACAACATTATAATTTTCTAATCTAGCCAACCCATCATAATTAACATCTTCATCCGTTATGATATCATACTTATAACCAAGCTGATTTAACCAGCAAATAAGGTGAAGATCAGCTGGATATTGCCACGGTGCCTGCATTAGAAAATGATCATATTTAGGCCGTACGCTTAAAATTGGACGCAATCGTGATGAGAGACAAAGCCCACTACCATCAGTATGCGTGTCATAAATTGACCCACCATATTCACGATGCTCCGACAAGAACATATTCTGTTGTTGCATTATGGGTACACGATAGACCAAAAGTTCGGCGCCGCCTGCATTGTTAGCAAGGTGTTCATTGGCATACGCCATATAACTGATAGTTGCGATCATAACTGATAATTTAGCCTGCTCTTCACCAACTTTTGGAACTACGAAAAAGGGAATATAGTCTTCGTCCCCCTCCTTAGTAGTAAGTTTTATAGCGTACGAATCACTTTCGAATCCATTAGGTACAACCCACTCAAAATCAACGTCCCAGCGAGCATCGTCAACATCATCATCGTGAAAATGAATTGCCCCGTATTCGTCTTGAGCATGTTTCCAGTCGAAATTCTGCCCTGAAAAGTTATGGCCCGTCATTGCCCTAGTAGGACAATTTACGATTTGAGCATCAAATAAGTAAGGCCCATGATCCTTTCCAACGATTGTATTGATTCCGTCTGAAAAGTCCCAAGAAGCAACAATCGCCTCCGATAATGCACCAGTTGGACCGGCATTCCTGCGCTCTGTCATACCGCGTTGAGCACCTAATTTCATCGTCTCAATTTCAGCGCGACTAAGCGCTCTATTACATATTCGGGGGCTATCAAGTTTTCCATTGTATTGACCTGCTATCAACACGCCTTCAGGCACTGATGATTTGGCAGTAGCAGCTTTTGAGTGGCTACCAGTATAACCAGCAAGTACTACAGGACTATTATCATGGCGAGGCGCCACCAATTTTGAGCTGACAGGCCTAACTTCTGGGTCTAATGCATAAACTATCTGTGGCTCATGGTAGAGAGTTGCTTTCCCAGTGGCTGCATCAAATGTGGCCGCTAAAAAATGCCACGCATGATCCCTAAGCGGCGCTCCAGTGGTTATTTTTTTTCCATTAATCCTTAATTCTGCACAACCATCCTCATTTATAAACAACCCATAGCCCTTGTTATTGTGCCACTTAGTCACCAATCCTTGGACACCGTGCTTCCAATATCTTGGATGTGTTTTTGGAGCGGTTGGCCACACCCAGCACTGGAGAGTAAAACTTTTTAAGTGAAATTGAGGTTTGTCTGCAACATACCCGTATGACCCGCTATGAATTACTTGCTTTCTTCCACGATAATTCCCATTTATAGAGCTCCTAACTGATTTCTCGATCAGCCCAGGGCCACGCGGATTGGTATCACCGTTGATCATTTTGACTAATTTTGCATTATACTGCTTCGGCCCGTCACAATTCACGTAGAAGCGGATTTTTTCTCCCGGATGCACGCCAAATTTATCCGCGTATCCTGTTAACCTCATCCATGCCATCGAATGTCTCCCTTTACCGGCGCTTGTAACATATTAATGCTACCAACTACTTATTAATCTCAATGTAATGCTACGTGGTAGCCCACATGTCGTCCCGACGTTTCCAACCCTCGCGAAAGTCTTCAGGATAACCATCTGATTCCGCGAATTCGTCTAAACGCATTATAAATATATCATGCTGTGGATCCTGCTCATTGTCGTACACCTTCCGAGTTGCAAAAACCGGCGGAACCCCGCGAATGCCTGACAACCGCCCTATCCTCCACTCTTTCTCTACTTTAGTGCAGATAACTACTAATTTATTGGTAGCTGGCTGCGCTCGCATCCGAAGGAGAGTCCTATTAAGTTGAAAATCGTCGTGGATGCCCCCACTAACGTCCGTAGTATCTCCAGGTGTTTTACACCTCAAAATTGTGCAGCCCGCAACCCCCTTCATTGATTCAATGCAAGCCTTGTGTTCCTTTATCATCCGTTCTCTTTCAGAACTACCTTTTGGAGCAATACGTATCATTTCGATCTCTCCTTCTATCTTTTTAAATTATTTAAATACATTAACAACGATACAATTAGTTATTACCACTTCCATTCTATCGGACAGCTATATTGTCAAATGCTGCTGCACCAATTCATCACTTAGCTCAGAAATATTCCCATTTGCCTCAACACGCCCACGATCCATAATCACAAAATCGTGAGCCAAATCCCTCGCAATCTTAATGTGTTGCTCAGTAAGGATCAGGGTGAGACCAACCTCTTGATTCAAACGCATAATCGTAGCTTCGATTTCCTGAACAATATTTGGCTGAATACCCTCTGTAGGTTCGTCTAAAAGCAATATCTTAGGGTCGGTGGCTAAGGCTCGGGCAATTGCTAATTGCTGCTGCTGCCCTCCAGAAAGCTGTCCTGCGCGTTTCTCTAAGTTTTCTGCCAAGTACGGAAAAAGCTCCAAACACATGTCAGGGATGCTCCGTAACTTGTCATTACGAGCAAAGGTACCTAACAGAATATTCTCCGCTACAGTAAATTTCGGAAGGATTCCTCTTCCTTGTGGAACATAACCCACGCCCGCAGCCGACCTCTCAAAGGTTTCACTGTTACTTGCGTCTTCACCGGCGATCGTCATTACACCAGTCATACGTGTAGTAAGTCCCATAATCGTACGAACAAGGGTAGTTTTGCCCACACCATTTCGGCCTAGCACGGCAAGACATTTACCTTCCGGGACAGCCAAATTTAACCCATGGAGTATCGGTGTTTTCCCGTAGTAAGATGTGACATTTCGAAGCTCAAGCAGCATCCGTGATACCTTCCGACCCGAGATAAACTTCTTTAACTCGTGGATCATTCTCCACTTCTTCCATGGGACCCTCAGCTAACGTCTGGCCTAAATGCATAAGGGTTATTACATCCGCAATTTCTCTTACAAATGCCATGTCATGCTCTACTACAACAAGAGACCGTTCACCTTTTAGCCTATTAAAAATCTCCGAAGTTTTTTGAGTTTCCTGTTCGGTCATGCCCGCGGTTGGCTCGTCCATTAGTAATAACTTAGGGTTCTGCGTCAACACCATACCAATCTCTAGCCATTGAGTCTCACCATGAGACAAATTACCACCTAATTCACCTAAGCGATCCTGCAAACCAACAAGTTCGAGAACCTCATCTAAGCGATCTTGGCCTTCCTTGCGACCCATCCGAACCATATTAACAAATGGGTCTGTTTGGCGGCTAAAAGCCACTCTAAGATTATCGCTAACCGTAAGATCCTTAAATACCGCCGGCACTTGAAACTTTCGCCCGACGCCTCTCTTTGCAATCTTGTCCTCTCTTAACCCGGTTATGTCACGCCCATCAAACTTGATGGTTCCTGAAGTAGCTTTTTGACGGCCGGTAATTAAATCCATTGTAGTTGTTTTTCCAGCACCATTCGGACCCAACAGGCAGCGAAGCTCGCCCTGATTAACCGCAAAACTAAAGTCATCTACAACCTTATATTGGTCGTACGCCTTCGTCACATTATCAAGTTCTAGTATTACTGCCACTTCTATCCTCTGCTAGTCACTTTTTTACCAATTAAATAAAAACTACATTATCACCCATTTCTCCGCCAATAGGGAACAAAGCCTACAGCATACTCAAATAAACCTGCAAATCCCTTAGGTAGAAAACGCACAACAACTATGAATACCACGCCAAGAATAACGAACCAGGTCGCTTGGAACTCATCCCCCACATAACTTTCGGCGGCCTTGATAAACATTGCACCAAATATTGCACCGAAGAGTGACATTCTTCCCCCTACAGCAGCCCATATGACCATGGTAATACTAAAAAATATATCTAGTGATGTCGGAGAAACATATTGTGATATCATCACCCAAACTACCCCTGCAAATGCCGCAACCAGCCCTCCTAAAGCAAAAAGAACAGTCTGATAATACGCAACATTATAGCCGAGAAACCTTGCTCTTTCAGGGTCGTCCCGAATAGCTTGGACAATCGTACCAAACATGGTTTGCAACAACGCCTTTATAGATATTGTCAGAAAAGCTAACACCCCAAGTGAAACCCAATAGATCATATTACTATATGGATCTACTTCAACACCAAAGGCTTCAAAGGCGCTCGGAGGCGAAATACCATTGAAACCTGCTGTAAAAGGCTGCATGTCATAAGCCATATTGTACCAAGCCCCCAGCATTGCTAATGTCATTATAGCGACAAAAGCTCCGGCTAGACGAGCCTGGAACATAAGAAGCCCAAAGACTACGAAAAACAGGACTGGTATTCCAAATGCCAATATGAGCCCTAAATGTGTATCCCAGAAGGGCTCCCATACAGTGGGCAATGCTTCTAGCTCATTGGTCAACATGAAACTTGGAATAGGATCATTTACAGGATCCTGATATTGCATTTGCATTGTGGCACCCATACCGTAGGCTGCCATACCGAATGCAATACCTTGGCCAAGACTTAAAATTCCACCGAATCCCCATACTAAACTTACAGAAAGAGCCAACATGCCAAACACGCCATATCGAGCATATTGGTTCATAGTAAATGGGTCATCCATTAACAAAGGTATGATTGCTAGAACGCCGAAAAATACGAAGTACACACCCCATTGCGCTCGTTTGTCATGATAGAGATTTGCCCGCTGCACTTCTTTTTATCCTCTCACTGCCTAAATCAATCCTAGCGCCGGGCCATACTAGGCGAGAATATACCCTGTGGCCTAAATCGTAGAAAGATTACAATTAAGATGAATAAAACAAAGCGACCAAATGTATCGTTTGTGAAGTAAGAGAATACGGAAAACATTTCTCCCATAATACCAGCAGTAGCGACGCTGCCGAGCAGGTCTCCACCGCCGGTTACGACGACTAAAAACGCCTCCACAACGTAGCCTAAACCCATATCTGGAAAAATAGTTTTAAGCCCAGTAAACATGGCTCCAGATATACCTGCCAAGCCTGCACCATACGCAAAGGTAAGGCCATATATCTTTTTAGAATTTATACCAAACGATGCTGCCATCTCCTTATTTTGCATAACAGCGCGTATTTGAATTCCCCAATTAGTCTTAAACAGGATTGCAAAAGTTACCGCAACTAGCGCTATTGCCAAGAAGAAAATGAAAATTCGCATCCACGGGATATGAATGAAATCAATTACCATAACGGTCTTCAACCATGACGGCGCATCAATATATTGTGGCTCTCCTCCAAATATAAGCCTAATACTTTGAATAAGCACAAGCGAAACGCCCCAGGTTGCTAGAAGCGTGTCCAACGGACGATCATAAAGATGCCGAATCAAACCACGTTCAACAAGCCAACCAAAGAAAGCCACAATTACAAACGATAATGGTAAGGTAAGAAGCCAGGGGATTCCTATAAAATACTGCATAACCCATGCAGAATAGGCACCCAGCATAATAAATTCACCATGTGCCATATTAATGACGCCCATGGTTCCATAAATAATTGTTAGTCCTAGAGCAGCGACAAGCCATATGCTAGCGATACTCAAACCGATAAGTAACGCGTTAATAAATGGCTCTAGCGCAAAAGGTGTCCAAAAATCATGGACGCTCATACTCTAGATACCTTCCCTGTAATGCATGCGGTAAAACATTTATTTTAACCAAAAGTTTTCTTTTCCGTATGATATTCAAAAGCGATACCAAACATGATCTCTTTACGTCATTGGTAGTATCGGGAGAATATGGAATGGCGCAATAAATTACGCCATTCCAGAAACCCCAAACTCTTACTTCTTAGAGTACGTCCTTCTGAATTGTGCCATCTGGTTTGTGAAGCCCATCTGCTTTACAAACTCCACGCTCAGGATAGATGGAAAATGGATCTGGGAACACATGTTCGTCGGCCTCTTTGACAATTGTAAATTGACCATCGGCTCCACATTGTCCAATTTTAGGTTTGAGCCAGATGTTAAAGTTATCTGGATCAATCCAAACTTTACCTTCTGGAGACTCTTCATCGGACAACCCAATTGGCCCCTGTCCATTCCAGTTACCAGTGACATCACGGATCATACGTGGAGTAATAGCTTCCCAGTCACCTCCAGTATGTTCCAGAGCCCGCTCTACTCCCTTTGCCCATATTAAAATGCCAAGGTATGTTTCTTCCATATTATAATGGGTAACACCGCCTCCCCCGTAAGGACTGGCCAGATAATCTTGAACAAATTTCTCATTAGTAGGATTGGGCAAAGTTTGAAAATATGGAGCTGACAGAAAATGTCCAGCACCAGCTTCATTGCCCATTGCCCGGGTCTCAATTTCACCAGTGGTAAGAGCCGCGATAGGCATCTTATCTGACTTAAAACCTTCCTGTAGAAACTGCCGATGCAAAGCAATATCAGAATCGCCCACAACTGTGGACATGATCCAATCTGGTTCTTGTTGTCGCACTTTGTTAAAAACTGGTGAAAACTCTGAGCCACCCAACGGCACGTAATCCTCACCCACTACTTCTCCGCCAGCACGTTCTAGCCATACTTTAACATTTTTATTTGACTCTTTCGGCCAAATGTAATTCGACCCCACAAGGTAAACTTTTGGGCCAAAATTTTTGACCATATATGGTACCAAATCAAATGAATGCTGATTTGCAAGTGGTCCTGTATTGATAATGTTTTGCATGCATTCTCGACCTTCATAACAGGTCGGGTAGTAATAAAGGTGATCCCGTTTGATAAAAATGGGCATAACTGCTCGCCGACTCGCAGAAGTATAACTACCATGGATACTTACGCAGCGATCCTTGAGAATGAGCTGTGTTGCCTTTTCGGAGTACACTTTAATGTCTGATTTGGCATCTACCACCACTGGCTCAATTTCTTTGCCAGCAATACCGCCACGACCATTAAGAATGTCTACTGCAAAAAGCGAAACCTGTGTTGAATCGTTTTCAACAACACTAAGGTTTCCAGTCTGTGACCAAAGCATTCCTACCTTGATCTTACCGTCCTTCTTAATCCAAGGCTTTGCACCCCAGGCCTGCCCAGAATCTTTAATAAAAATATGGGGAAACGCAGCCGCGACACCGGCCGTGGTCGCCGCCCCAGTTACGAAAGTTCTCCGTGAAATTCCCATTTATACACTCTCCCTATGTCTTATATGTAAATAATAAAAGAACTAAAATACCACTGGAAATTTGACCCCAATGGTCGAACGTCTCCCAGCTACAAGTTACAGGGCCAGTTTCTCTCCAGTTACAGTAATGTCAAGCCGAA
>CAYRUX010000161.1:0-5401 GCA_964427515.1 uncultured Rhizobiaceae bacterium | reverse complement strand
TTTCAATACATCAGCCAGGACAATGGGTAAAATTAGAAATAAGGGAGGGGTTAAATATGAAAAAATGGTTTGCAACCATAGCAATGTTCGCGATAGCTGTCATTGGCCTTTCAACTTTGAGTTTATCAAACATGGCTAAGGCAGAACCTCACAAACTAGATGGCGAACCGAAAGTCGCTATGATTTATTTCAGCGAAATTAATGATGGTGGTTGGACGGAGGCCTTGGTTGAAGCTCGTCAAAGAATGGAGGCTGAGCTGGGGATTGAGATTACTTGGGTCGAAAAAATTCCTGAGGTCGCATCTCAAGTAATTAACGCTGCCGATCGTCTTATTCGGCGCGGACACAATATTATTATTGGTGGCGCATTTGGCCACAGTGATGCGTTCAAAACATTGTCGGAGAAATATCCAAATGTTGCTTTTTTGAACCCAGCAGGTACTACGAACGGTTCCAACTTAAACGGTTTTTACGGCCGAACATATGAAAGTCAATATCTCTGTGGGATTGCAGCAGGTGGTCTTACAAAATCTAATAAAATTGGTTTTGTAGCTGCAAACCCGTTCGGACTAGTCAACTGGACAGTGAATGGGTACCTTCTGGGAGCCCGCAAGGTGAATCCTGATGTAACTCTTCACGTTGTTTATACAGGTTCCTGGAACGATCCGGTCAAAGAGCGGGCAGCAGCCCAAGCGCTGGTAGAACAGGGTATAGATGTCATTGGACAGCATGTGGATACACCGACACCTCAGGTAGTCGCAGAGGAAAACGGGATCTACGGTACTGGGCATCATCGCGATATGACACAATATGCTCCGAAAGCAACTCAATGCTCATCACTTTGGGTTTGGGACCGATATTTGGCTCCTACTATTAAGTCAATTATTGCTGGCACTTGGGATCCTAGCACCAGACCATATGGAGATTTCGTCCACATCAAGAGTGGTGGAACAGACATAACCTGCTGCGGTGACAATGTGCCAAGTGATGTAGCTGCTACAGTTATGGCAGAGCGCCAAGCCCTGATCGATGGCAAACATGTTTTTGAAGGACCTATTTACGATCAGGAAGGTAACATTCGCATTAAAGCTGGAGAAACACCAAGTGACGGAGATCTCTGGGGAATGGATTACCTAATTGAAGGTGTTGTAGGTCAGTTAAATTAAAAACTTACGCTGCATTTTGTGTTAGTATCTGCATAACTTTAGTTAGTGGCTAACAGAAATGAATACAGCGTTAGAATTTTTGGGTGTCCACAAGAGTTTTGGTGAAAACCATGCTCTTGTGGACGCCTTTTTTTCTGTTAATTGGGGAGAAGTTCACGCGCTGCTAGGCGAGAATGGTGCTGGCAAGTCCACTCTTATGAATATCGCATCGGGACTATATGCACCCGATCGGGGCGTAGTAAAGATCTCAGGAAAAGCAGTAGCAATAGATGGGCCTCAAGCAGCTAGTGCACTTAAAATAGGTATGATTCATCAGCATTTTAAGTTGGTGGACAACATGACAGTGTTAGAAAATATCGTACTACGTCATGGTAAGGGAAGGTGGAAAAATAGTTTAGAGAAACTTCGTAAACAAATCTCTGAGATTAGTGAGCAAATTGGTTTTGGCATAAACCCAGATGCCCGAGTAGATACCCTATCAGTATCAGAACAGCAAAGAACTGAAATTATTAAAGTCCTATTAGGTGGTGCAGAAATTTTAATTCTGGATGAACCGACCGCCGTTTTAACAGATGAGGAATCTGCAAGACTTCTCGATCAACTAAAGCTTTTTTCGAGACAAGGTAAAAGCATTGTTTTAATAACTCATAAACTTCGCGAAGTGTTTAGTCATGCAGATGCAGTAACTGTAATGCGGGATGGAAAGACCGTTGATTCACGTCGCAATCCCAAAAGTATTTCACCAACAGGTCTTTCTCAATTAATGGTTGGTGAAGCGAAAGAGTATGAGAATGTTAGTTATTCTTCACCTGGTCCATTAGCTCTAGAGCTCAAAAATATAAGAATGACCCGCGACAATGGTGTCATAGCACTTGATGATTTCAACATTCGACTATTTTCAGGTCAAATTTATGGACTGGCTGGTGTGGGAGGAAATGGACAAACGGAGCTTGCCGATATTCTGATGGGAGTTCGTTCAGCAAATGATGGATGTTTTATACTTCTGGGTGAAGAACTAAAAACACCTTCTTCTAAAAATCTGCGGGACAAAGGATTTACCTGTATTCCCGCAGAACGTTATCTATATGGATTGGCCGGCGACCTATCAGTAATGGAGAATAGGGTCATAACTCATCTGAGTTCAGGTCGGTTTGGACCGTTTACCTGGGTAAACCGACGGGCGATATCACAAGAAACCATAAAAACTATCGAAGACTATAACATTCATGGCGCTAAACCTGATACCCGAGCGCGGTTACTCTCAGGAGGTAATGCTCAGAAATTAGTTCTTTCCAGAGAACTAGCGGGCCACGCCAAGGTATTGCTGGCACACTCACCAACACGCGGCCTCGATGTTCGAGCGTGTGCAGCGGTTCACTTGGCACTTCGTGAGGCCAGCCAAACGGGCTGTGCGATACTATTACTTAGTGAAGATCTTGACGAAATTTTAGCTATTTCCGATCGAATTGGCGTGATCAATAGTGGCAAAATTGTAGGCGAATTTGATGCCCCTGCAGATCGTCAAGAGATTGGACATTTGATGGTTGCTAGTTCTCAAGGAACGTCGGAAGAATGAGTGTAATCTCTTTAGAATTTATTCGTCGCAGGCGACTAGCTGTCGAAGTACGTCAACAAATATGGCTACCTTACCGCCTTTCAATAATCATAGGTTCCGTATTATTTGGACTTGGTATTAGTGTTGCCATATTGCTTGGACGAGGGATTGAAATTAGTTCAATCTATGAAGAGTTTATAATCTTTACATTTTTTAATGCTGCGGGTATTAGCGCGGTAATAGTCGAAAGTATACCGTTAGTACTAGTTGGTTTAGGCGCGGCTATGGCTTTTCGCGTTAATTTCTGGAATATCGGTATTGAAGGTCAAATGTTTTTGGGAGCTATCGGAGCAAGCATTATAGCTTTATTTAATATAGGACCTGAGTTTCTACGTTTACCGCTGATGCTCGTCTTTTCGGTTTTGTTTGGTATGCTTTGGGCGTTAGGGCCAGCGCTTTTAAAAGTTCGCCTTAAAGTGAATGAAGTAATTTCTACTTTATTACTTAATTATATCGCCTATTACTTTGTACTTAATCAATTATTTGGCCCATGGAAAGATCCAAGAGACAAATTCCCGCACGGTGAACAATATGAAAATGCCGAACGGTTGCCAGAAATAGGATGGGAGCAAGTCCACTACGGAGTTGTAATCGTTATTCTAATGGTTGTTGTAGTATGGTGGGTGGTAGATCGCAGTAGATTTGGAATTAGCTCAAGATTTGTTGGTATCAATCCACGCATGGCGCTCGCTGTCGGGTTACCTGTGTCAGCTATTACTGCAAGTTCCGCGTTAATATCGGGAGGATTAGCAGGATCAGCTGGATTTGTAATAGCATCCGCAACTGAGTTTCGCTTAACCTTCACAATGGCAGCGGGTTATGGATTTTCGGGCATAGTAATTGCCTTCCTTGCAGGCAGTCGCCCAATTCCAACCCTCGTTGTGGCATTCTTAATGGGAAGCCTTTATGTAGCCGGCGAAAGTATGAAAATATTTTATAGCCTACCTGACGCCCTAGTTGGTCTTATTCAAGCTATAATTGTAATTTCAGTAATTGCATCTGAATTTTTTACTCGATACCGGCTACGCCTGGCTTACTTTGGAGGTGCCTAGCAAATGGACCTTCTAACGAATTGGCTCGCATTTACACCAGTTTTTGCAATGCCTTTAGTTGCTGCAGCCCTAGGCCTTATTATTAATGAACGCGCAGGTATATTAAACCTAGGCACAGAAGGAAATATGTTATGTGGCGCCCTGGTCGGCGTCGTAGGTTATATAGAATTTGGCGATAGTGTAGCGCTTGGCTTTATTTCTGGCATTCTAGCGGGTCTTGTTCTTGGCTTCATTTTTGGTTTTCTAGTGGTTGTAATGCGTACTAACCAAGTTGTGACGGGGATTACATTCGTAATCCTAGGCTCAGGCTTAACGGGATTAATGGGAATACCATGGGTTAACAAAGCGATTGCTGGCATTAGTCCCATCCATATACCAATTCTGACAGATATTCCTATAATTGGTCGCTTTATTTTTGGTCAAGACCTTGTAGTTTATGTCACAATTATACTTACAATATCTACTTGGTACTTTCTTTATAGAACACGAATGGGACTAGAGCTCCGAGCGGTAGGTGAAAATCCGCAGGCTGCAGATGCTGATGGTATAAATGTTGAGGCGTATAGGCTTTTTGCAGCTACCATTGGAGGCGCATTTATTGGATTAGCCGGCGCATACCTAGCTTTAGCTATGGCGAAAATATTTGTTTTAGATATGACACAGGGCCGGGGATGGATTGCAATTGCCCTTGTCATATTTGCCCGGTGGATGCCTTGGCGGGTCATCTTAGGTGGAGTATTATTTGGAAGTATTGAGGCTCTGATTCCACGCCTCAAAGCTATTGGTTTTCCAATCCCCCAATATTATCTAGAAATGACCCCTTATCTAGCTACACTGGCGGTTCTTATCTACGCCGCTATTCGAGTAAGAAGTGGCCAAGAAGCGCCGAAAGCGCTAGGAACTCCCTATGTTCGACAAGACCGACAATAGAATACTTTTTAATACCATGGACCACAATTTGACATAGCCTCTGTATCTTCATAGGCATCCCATACCACTATTTCACCATCCCTTACTTCAAAAACCCAGCACCACTTTGATTGATAGGCCTTACCACTAACCCGTGAAGCAGCAGCTTCCAGACCAGTTACAACTACCATGTTTTCTTCTGCCACCCAAACCTTATGCTCATGCTCACTAATTTCTAACGCAGCGGGCATAACTCTAAAGTACTCCTCAATCTTTGCTCGACCTTGCCACCTCCCAGCCCAAGGTAACTTTCTTGTGCCAGGCATATCTATTACGGCATCATCCGCAAACATTTCCGTTGCAGCCTTCATGTCGCCCGACGCTAATGATCCTAACCATTTTTCTACAACATTTTTAGCTGATATCATTTTCCTATCCTCTCCTACGCTTTTGTTAATTAATTTTTATTTTTCTTATTTACATTAGA
Source organism: uncultured Rhizobiaceae bacterium (assembly GCA_964427515.1). Lineage (GTDB taxonomy): Bacteria > Pseudomonadota > Alphaproteobacteria > UBA828 > UBA828 > CAYRUX01. The sequence goes on along the minus strand of CAYRUX010000161.1, from coordinate 172 downwards.
TGTTCCAATAGAGTTTAGAATGTTAGAATAATACACATCATCAAATTTAAGGAAGTAATACCATGCCTAATTCTTCCCACCCTATTGGAATATTTATTCTAGGCGATGTATCGCCAAAAGATATCGTAAGTTTAAGTCGCCAGGTTGAAAATTCCGGCTTTTCTGAACTATG
>CAYRUX010000160.1:0-15942 GCA_964427515.1 uncultured Rhizobiaceae bacterium | reverse complement strand
CGAATGCTCAATACAAAGACGGTATCAAAAAATTATTGAAGAAGCACCGGCAGCAACATTACCTCCAGAAATAAAAAAGGAGATGGCCAAAGCAGCAATTGCACTAACAGAACAGGAACATTATAGCGGAGCAGGAACGATCGAATTTATTCTGGCACCAAACCATGATTTCTATTTTCTGGAAATGAATACCCGAATCCAAGTTGAACACCCTGTAAGTGAAATGATAACTGGGTATGATTTAGTCGCCCTTCAATTAAAACTATCTCGTGGTGATTTAGATTATTTTCAACAAAGCTCAATAACAGAAAACGGCCATGCAATCGAATGCCGCGTTTATGCTGAAAATCCAGACAAAAATTTCCTTCCGTCACCCGGATTGCTTGAAGAATTCGCACCACCAACTGAAGGCAATGGGATACGAATCGATACAGGAGTAAATAAGGGGGATAATATAACGTATTTTTACGATCCAATGATAGCAAAACTCATTTCTTTTTCTGATAGCCGCGAGAACGCTATAGAAAAACTTTTAACAGCTCTAGAAGAATTTCACATAGAGGGGATTGTAACAAACATAAATTTTTTAAAACGAGTTATTCGCCACCAGGAGTTCTTGGACGGCAATACGCACACGGGATTTATTGAACAGCATAAAACAGAGTTATTTTCAAAATAAATTCTAATGTGAAAAGAATTTTGAGAGGCCATTAATGATTTTTGAAGAACCTAAGTTTCTGCCAGGTGGCGATCGGTATATAACTGTAGAATTTGGTAACGAAATGAACCTTGAACTTAATTTTATGGCGCAAGGATTAGCAAAAGCTCTAAAGGATTCAGATACAACAGGTTTGGTTGAATCAGCGCCTTGTTTTGCTTCCCTCCTAGTGCATTACGAACCACGCCTAATTGCATTAAACGATATGATTCAAGAATTGAAAAGATTATGCCAGTCTCTAGGTTCAACCGATGAAATTGAGCTTAATAGTCGGTTGTTTACATTCGAAACCTTATATTTAGACCCTTGGACTAAAGAGTGTATTGACGACTATCGTGATAAACTTAACCCAGATAAAGAATATGACCCTGACTTTGTCGCACGGCTAAATAACCTAAAAGACCGAGACCAACTGGTTAGAGTCCATTCCAACTCTGAATACTGGGTAGCATCACTTGGGTTTTGGCCAGGTTTACCTTTTTTACAACCGTTAGATCCACGAGCTATGATAACCTGCCCCAAATACAATCCACCTCGAACTTGGACACCACAGGGTACAGTAGGTATGGGTGGATCGGCGTCAGCGATTTATCCAGTAGCAACCCCAGGGGGCTACCAACTATTTGGACGAACACCAGTTCCAATTTGGGATACTGAACAACGTTTTGATGCATTTGAAGGAGATATAGTACTCTTTCAACCTGGTGATCGTATAAAGTTCCAACCAGTAACGAGAGAAGTATACGACGATGCAGAACGAAAAGTCCAAGAAGGGAGTTACATGTACAATATTATCGAGTATCAGAAGTTCTCAGTTAAAAATTATAAAAACTGGATGAATAATCTAGATAAAACGTCTCGTTTCTGAGGAGTCGAATTAATGTTAGAAATTGTAAAGTCTGGTTTGGAAACATCAATTCAAGACTTTCCGGGTCGAGTAGGTTATTGGAACCAAGGATTTCCACCTTCTGGCCCAATGGATAACTGGTCTTTTCGACTTGCTAATATTTTAGTTGGAAATGATTCTGGCGCCCCAGGCCTCGAAGCCCAATTTATGGGGCCTACAGTAAAGTTTCAACGTGATGGTTTGATTGCCGTTACCGGTTCAAATATGACGCCTAAGCTAGATGGCGAAATAGTGCCCATGTGGGAAAGCATATTAGTAAAAGCTGGGCAAACCCTTATATTGGGACCTTCCGTCGAGGGAGCCCGCTGCTATTTAGCTGTCTCTGGTGGAATAGATGCTCCAAAATGGCTTGGATCAGCATCAACTTTTCATAAGGCAGGAGTGGGTGGTATCGACGGCAATGCAATTAAAGTTGGGCAAGTATTGCCAGTCAAACACGGATCAGGAAATCCTGGACGAAAAGTCAAGCAATCTTGCCGACCTGTTTTTCCTAAAAATAAAAAATGGGAAATTGAAGCAGTAGCTGGTCCAAATGATGACTGGATCGACTCGGCCGGTCATACTCGTTTTCTATCTACTGAATGGTTATTAGAAGCTCGCAGTGACAGAACGGGATATCGACTAAGTGGCCCCGATTGGACGTTTACAGAGAAAGCCTTCAAAAAACCTTCAGAGAACGGTGAATTTCCCTCTAATATAATTGATCAGGGATACCCTCTAGGTGCAATTAATCTTTGTGGCCAGAAACCAATTATTCTGGTAAATGACGGACCGTCTATGGGAGGGTTCATATGCCCATACACCGTTCCCTCTGCGGCTTTTTGGAAATTGGGGCAAATGAAACCAAATGAATTTCTCTGTTTCAACAAAGTCGGGGTTAAAGAAGCTCAGAGCTTACGTATTGAGCTGGATGAAATCTGCGACGAAAAATCGATCGAATCATAAGAAGGAAAATTGAATTATGGCTGAACAGGTAATGACGCAAGCTCCCGGAAACGTTTGGAAGGTACTTATAAAGGAAGGCGACAAAGTATCAGCAGGTGACACCTTGTTTATTCTGGAAGTAATGAAAACTGAAGTACCTCACGAAGCAGAAATTTCAGGCACTATATCTAAACTCCATATAGCAGAGGAAGATGCTGTAGACGTTGGCCAAATCGCTGTTGAAATTGAATAGGTTGTTTTAAACAGTGCTTTGATTTCCGCCACCAAGTCTCATAGATGTTCTATCAGGAACATATTTTTAACAAAGCTATTTATGCCGATGGCATTGTCTGAGAAAAACTAGCTCTCTTCATGATATCGTCATACCAACCTGATAGTTTTGGAGCTTCCACTCGCCACTTTCCTCCATGCCTGAATTCAAGATGGCCGAGGCCTATAACAACACATACCTTATCAATTCTAACTTCACCCTCAGAAAGAGCTAAAACTTGCTTTTCAAGAAGCGTAAGGGTTCGTGATATCCTTTCTTGATATCTCTTCATCATAGTTTTACTTTGTTCTTCAGCTGGCAAAACCTTTTGCAATTGCAACTGAACACTTGCATCCCCCAATCCGTGACCCATTATCATTCTATTGCTCCAAGCCCATCGTTCTAAATCTGGGTATAATGTTGGCCCCTTCCCAATAGAATCAAAATATTCACAAATTACAAAACTATCGCAAAGAACTGACCCATCATCTAATTGTAGAACAGGAACAAGCCGTAACGGGTTTATGTCAGAAAGTTTGTCAGAATTAAACGGATTGCAATTCACCTCCTCGATATTAATACTGTGTTCACGAGCAACAATGACCGATTTACGCCCAAATGGGCTTGTTGGCGCAGTATACAGTTTCATTTTTACCTCATTTATATAAGTAACTCATGATATTTTCTCGAAAAGGTTTTCACCCTTTGGGTTTTCTATCTCAATAATCCAGATATCGGGATCAATGTTTATTTCCTTAACTAAACGTTCCTCAATCTTTTCATCTGGCAACCAACCTTCGCCACTACAACATTGCCATTTCGTATCTTCAATAAAGGAAGTAACCCGAGTAAAAAGGCTGGAAGTACCGTCTAAACGCGCAATCTTAATAAAGATTGCGCCCGCCTCCGAATCACCCCGCCGGCGCAACATAGCGGTCACTAGTTTGCTTTCGCAATAGCGAATACCTGCTTGAACAAGAAGTTCAGCCTTAAGTCTTGGTTTCACTGCCCACCCTATTAATTTTAATTTCTAGACTGGAAAATAATAGCATATTTAGAAAATGAAAAAATCCTTTGGTAAATATACGCAATGCCAGAAAGTTATCTAAAGCAAAATCTTTAACTTTGTGAATGAAGCACATTACCTTGAGCACCTAGGCGGAGTTCCTATTCGATTTCGAGCCGTACCTAAAACTTTTTCACATGCGAATGCTAATGCCAATAAACGCTCCTCACTTCCTCCCCTTGCGATTAATTGAAGGCCTATAGGCATACCAGACCTATCAAGACCGACCGGTATAGTTATGGCGCACATTTCCAATAAGTTAGCAGGATGGGTGTTTTGGGTCATTTGGCCAAGATATTTTTTATAGGAGTTAGATTTCTTTACCTGTTCGACGATTGGGGGAGCTACAGGAATTGTAGGTGCAACTATAGCATCAATATGACACATCTTCTCGTTTGCTTCTCGCGCCAATTTAGAGATACGCCGAATAGCTTTTAGATAATCAATAGCTGTAATTTCTTTTCCTACGGTAAAACGTTCAGCGACGTTAGGATCTAATGTATCCATACGTTCTGGATAATACTCCTCTATAAAGGATTGACCCTCTGCACCAAATATACCCCCTTTTAAAGAACTGTGTCTGGCTAAAGCGGCCTCTGGCAGCGATAATTTGGAAATTTTTAAACCTTTTGAACTTAACTCTGTTATTGCATCATTGACGACTTCAACAACACTTGGTTCACAATTCTCCCAGAAATACTCGTCACAAATAGCAACGTTAAAATTAGAAACCGAAAATGATTCTAATTTTCGGAGCAAAACAACAGGATTAGTATACGATGGATCAATAATTCCAAAAGCAACAATAGAATCACTTACAGTTCTCGTCAGAGGCCCCGGTGTATCGAAGGTACTGCTTAAAGGCACAATACCAGATGTTGACCAGCGATTAATCGTGATTTTTAATCCAACATTTCCTGTTACACTTGCAGGTATCCGCACAGATCCCCCAGTGTCAGTTCCCATAGCTATCAAAGCCGAGCCCTGACACAAGCTTACGCCAGCCCCAGAGCTTGATCCACCTGTAACGCGATGATTATTTGGATCCCATGGATTTACTGGGGTACCCCAGTGGGAATTAGTACCAATACCGCCATATGCAAACTCCACAGTATGAGTCTTGCCAACTACAATAGAACCAGCCCCTAGTAACGACGTAGCAACTGCGCCTTCCTCACGCCATAATTTAGGCAACTCCTCAGGCGAACCTGCATAAATTGGCATCCCCTTCACACCATACAAGTCTTTTAAAGATATTGGGATTCCCATCAACAAACCTTTGTCACGTCCTGATTTTAGGGACAAGTCAAGTGCTTTAGCTTCACTATAAAAACGCTCTTCATCCCAATATTTATATGCGTTAAGACTTTTTCCAAAATCAGCATGACGCCTCTTAATTTCATCCATCAGGGCTACCGATGAAGTTTTACCCGAACGCATGAAATTAGCTATAGCGCAAATGTCTAGGTCCAAAACGTGTTCTTTTTCCATTAATTTTTAGCCATTCTTTTTGTATTTATAAAAATTAGATGAAAGATGCTATCTTAATTTAAATTTTTAGCAGTATTTAACATTCTAGATCAATTCACTTCACAATTAGACAACACATCACGAACACTACTTTTAATTTCTAGAGATGTCATTTGTGCAGACAAATCGTGATAAGGAAGCGCATCACGATAAACTCTCGTTAAATTGTTAACGTTGTTCCAAAAAATCATATAGATTCATCCAGTTTTGGAATTCACTGTGCTGCCCCTATCTTTTAAGCCTTTTTGAGAATGCTCGTAAAATCTATCAAACACCCTTGGATGCTGGTGCCGCTGGACTGGATTGAACAGTCGACCTCGCCCTTCTTGATGCTTGTCTTTTCAGACACACCCAAACTTCTTGGGTGTTGCCCCAATGGACTTTCTCTTGACCATAGAGCCTTCAAGCTCCTTAGGCCCCCACCGTCAAGTCTCTACACCTTCCCAATAATCATTGGGCTTGGCTCGCTATTAACATAGGTTACAACCCTTAGCCTTCCACGAGTTTGATGGGTTGACATCTCAAGCTTTCGCCTGAGAGAGGCAACATATTACCAAGGGCGCGCTCTACCACTGAGCTACAGCGGCACACTAATCCTAAGTTTAAATTAAAGTGCAAACACCATAAGAGCAAGACACTTGAAACAAAACATTAAAATTCATCTAATTAAGTGTCGACCAAAAATTTATGTTTGAGTTGCTAATTTGTTTTTTTACCAGAGTCCTGTTTTCGTTGTAATGGTTTATAAATTGCTGTTCCTTCTTTTTTTCTGAAATCTGATTTAAATTGCCTTAACAATTCCGTCGTTCCAAGTATGATCAATTCCTGATATCCAAAATGTAATACCAATAGTTTAAAAAAATACGATTGAGCCATATGGCAAATTCCAAAAATAAACCTACAGCCAAAATCGTTGAAGAAAAGGAACAGAACGATAAATATAGGCGATTATCTGCTGCCTTGCGCGAAAACTTGCGCAAACGTAAAACTCAAAAATCTCAAAAGTTGAATACCAAGATAGAAACTTAAAAACGTATTTACTAATTAACTTTTGATTTTATTGTAAAATGGGGCAACTACGGAATAGAGTGATAGCTCTATATAACTTAGGTCATCTGCATATCATTAACTTAACTTAGTAAACGTAAAGAAACCACATATCATATGGACACTATTCTTATCCGTGGTGGAGTTCCCCTTCAGGGAACTGTACAAATTTCTGGTGCTAAAAATGCCACCCTGCCCCTTATGGCGGCATGCCTACTTACCAGCCAACCTATCGTACTGAAGGGAGTGCCTCAACTAGCTGACATAAATACTCTTGCCGATCTACTTAGTGAACTGGGGGTGACAATACTGAAATCAAATGATTCAAATGAAACTAGTAGCATGACTTTATGCGCAAGATCAGTCAATCATACAAAAGCCCCTTATGATCTAGTAAGAAAAATGCGTGCGTCTATACTGGTTCTCGGGCCACTATTAGCTCGGTTTGGAGAAGCGATAGTATCCTTACCAGGTGGATGCGCTATAGGTTCCCGACCTGTTGACATACATCTGTCAGGATTAGAAAGTCTGGGCGCTAGAATTAAACTTAAAGATGGGTATATCCGCGCTAATGCACCTAACGGACTAATAGGTGCGCACTACCGTCTAAACACACCGTCTGTAGGAGCGACTGAAAACCTGCTAATGGCTGCAGTATTAGCATACGGCAATACGACTTTAGAAAACCCCGCTCGTGAACCCGAAATTAATGATCTAATTCGTTGCCTTTGCAACATGGGAGCCAACATAAAGGGACTTGGTACCAGCTGCTTGCAAATTTATGGACAGACGAAACTTCACGGAACTACTCATTCTGTAATGGCTGATCGAATAGAGGCAGGCACCTATGCAATTGCTTCTGCAATCACTGGCGGATCTGTTGAATTAAAGGGTGCTCAACTGGCGCATCTAGAAGCACCAATGAAACTCCTCGGTAATGCGGGAGTTGAATGTACGCAAACTGAACATGGAATTAGAGTTGAAAGTACAAAATACCTGAAATCCGTAGACGTGATTACTCAACCTTACCCTGGATTCCCAACGGATTTGCAAGCTCAGACCATGGTATTAATGAGTCTTGCAGACAAAACAGCCATTTTTCGAGAAAAAGTATTCGAAAATCGGTTTATGCATGTTCCCGAACTCGCTCGTATGGGCGCTAATATTAAGCTATATGATGGAAATGCAATTGTAAATGGAGTCAAAGAACTGAAAGGTGCTCAGGTCATGGCCACGGATTTGAGAGCATCTTCTTGCCTTATCTTAGCTGGGTTGGCCGCCAAAGGGTCGACAAAGGTGAGTCGAGTTTACCATCTGGACAGAGGTTATGAAAAGATCGAGAAAAAGCTGGCCTTGCTTGGCGCTAATATTGAGCGTATTTCTACTGCGTAGCTTAATGAAAGCTATAAGCTAAAATTTTTCGCAATCTTGTTGATCATTATCTGTAGACATTTCTGAGGCCTAAATTAGGAGTTAACAGAGCTTTAATTAGCTAACATAAAATAAAAGTGGAATGATTTTCTAAAATATGGATATTTTGACCCGTAAAAAGCCATATACCATGTACAAAATTTTTTATTTAGAGTCTATACTTGCCTTTTTAGTGCTTAAAAGTGCTTGGTATAATTCCCTAATTCATATTTCTTACGCTATATTGTTTCCACAACCTTTTAAAACTAAAGCACTGTTGCTTAACTAATAATTATAAGAAAATTCTATATATAGAATTAACGAACTAGATGACAAATCAACAAGAACTTATACTCGCCCTTCCTAAAGGTCGCATTCTCAGCGAAGCAATCCCGCTGCTGCAACAAGCTGGCATAGAACCTGAAAAAGCATTTTCAAGTGATTCTAGCCGTAAACTTCGTTTTTCCACCAACATTTCTGAACTAAACATCATTCGAGTCAGAAGTTTTGATGTGGCTACTTTCGTTGCATTTGGGGCAGCTCAATTCGGTATAGTGGGCAGCGATATTTTGGAAGAATTTGATTATCGTGAAATATATGCACCACTAGATCTTAAAATTAGTAAGTGTCGGATGGCCGTAGCCGAGCCCAAAAAGCTAGCTGAGGATGACGACCCTTCTCGTTGGAGTCACGTTCGAGTTGCTACTAAATATCCACAAACAACTCAGCGCCACTTTGCATCACGCGGGGTTCAAGCGGAGTGTATAAAACTTAATGGAGCCATGGAACTAGCACCTGGCCTTGGACTTTGTAAGCGCGTAGTAGACCTAGTTCATTCAGGAGCAACATTAACTGCTAACGATCTTGTTGAAGTTGAACATATAGCTGACGTTTCTGCACGATTAATAGTAAATAGAACGGCACTTAAAACTCGTGCTCAACAAATGCAAGCTTGGATCCAACGTATTCAGGAGGTGGTCGATGGTTCTGCGACTGGATAGTAAAGAAAATGGATTTAAGGTAGCTTTTGAAGGGCTGAGAAAAAATACTACTGATAATGATGCTCTTTCTAAACAAGTGGCTAAAATTATTAGCGAGATAAAAGATAATGGAGATTCAGCACTAATTAACTTTATGCACAAATATGATGGAAAAAAATTAACACCCGACGAGTTAATTATTAAACCAACTGACGTATCTAACTTTGCAGCAAAATGCACTGTCGAAGTTCGAGAGGCTCTCGATTTTGCTACCAAACGAATTTTTGAATTTCATAATAGGCAAATGCCAAAAGACATAGAGTTTTCTGACGAGTTTGGAACTGACCTTGGCCTACTTTGGAAACCATTATCTGCAGCGGGACTTTATGTACCTGGAGGAACTGCCGCTTACCCAAGCTCCCTTCTTATGAATGCAATTCCTGCGATTGTCGCTGGTGTAGAAAGATTAGCAATAGCAGTATCTACTTCCGAGAAGGGGCTACACCCTGCTGTAGCTGCAGCCATAGATATATTAGGGTTAAAGGAAGTTTATCAAATTAGTGGAGCTCAAGCGATTGCATCTTTAGCATACGGTACTGAAACTATATTAGCGGTGGATAAAATAGTAGGCCCAGGCAACCGATGGGTAACTGAGGCAAAGCGTCAAATGACTGGTATTGTAGGTATAGATATGATTGCAGGCCCATCTGAAATACTTGTTGTGGCGGATAGACACAACAGAGCTGATTGGATAGCTGCAGATCTTTTATCGCAAGCAGAACATGACGAATTTGCTACCGCTATTCTCATAACGGATTGTCGGAATTTTGCAGACTCTGTTGAAAAGAGTGTCGAAAAACTATTAAAAACGTTACCTCGCAAAACGATTGCTAGTAAAAGTTGGCATAATCAAGGAGCCATATTATTAGTAAATGATTTTAATGAAATACCGGATCTAATAAATAAAATCGCACCAGAGCATCTTGAATTAGCGGTCTCAGAACCAAGTATAATTTTTAATGATATTAAGCATGTAGGAGCCGTTTTTTTGGGAAGATACACGCCTGAAGCTATTGGCGATTATGTCGCAGGACCCAACCACGTATTGCCGACCTCTGGAAACGCTCGCTTCTCATCCGGACTTTCTGTTTATGACTTTCTGAAAAGAACCACATTTACTCGCTGCACTTCTAATTCAATATCAAAAATTGGACCCCACGCAATTACGCTCGCAGAAACTGAAGGCTTAAGCGCTCATGCACTATCTTTGAAACTACGCCTAGAGAATAGTTCGGGAAATTAATTATTTTAGTGCCTTCAATAAAAGTAAATTGCGATTTTGACTTTACACTATTTCCTTTCCCACCTTATTGAAGGCTGCAAGAGAACGCTCAATTAATGCTTGCTCTAATCCATCAACTATAAAAACGATTCGTGACCTCTTATCACCATCAGGCCACTCCTTTAGATGAATTGGTGGATGAACTACATGCTGCACCCCATTAATTACAACAGGAACATTAACACCTTTTACGTTAAGGATACCTTTAACGCGCAACATCTTCTCGCCATGCGCGTGCAATATCATTGTCAACCAAATCCCAAAAGCGGTCCAATCAAGAGCCTTATCAAATACTAAAGTGAAGGTATATATATTTTTGTCGTGACGATTTTTATCTCCGCTATGATTATGATCAGATTCTTCGAATTTCAATGCCTCTAACCACCTAGCCACATCATCACTTTTTGTTTTAACATCATAAATATCGTCACTAAGTAAGTTTGTCACATCCACAACACCGTCCACTGCTTCGACCATTGTAGAAGTAGGGTTCAGAAGTTTAAGCTTTGTTTTAAGCTGCCGCACATCCTTTTCATTAGCAATGTCGGTTTTGCTAACCACTATCCTATCTGCTACAGTAGCTTGCTTCACAGACTCTGGATGTCTTTTCAACTGTGAATGACCGTTAACAGCATCAACAGTGGTGATAATACTACCAAGCCTATAATGATGCTTAATTATAATGTCCGAATTCAATGTAAAAATAATAGGTGACGGATCAGCCAATCCAGTAGTTTCTATTATCATCCGTTTATAATATGGTATTTGGGCTCTCTCACGTTTACTATTAAGCTCTATTATTGCCCCCTTGAGATCCTCCCTTATGGTGCAACAAAGACACCCACTTTCAAGCAATACAGTGTTCTCATCCATTTTTTCAACTAAGAAATGATCAAGACCTACATCTCCCAACTCATTGACCAATACTGCCGTGTCAGAGAGCTCTGGCTCGCGAAGCATTTTATTAAGAAGTGTAGTTTTACCACTACCCAAAAAACCTGTTACAACAAATAGTGGTGTTAATGTGCTATAATTAACGATTACTAAATTTTGGGCAAAACTATCTAGTAGTTGCCCCCTCCTCTAGGTATTCTATCAGGTTAACATCTAGTGGATCCGCTACTCTACGAGAAATATTTTCCATTGCCTGCCAAAGCTGCGGAAGATTAAATATAATTTCACTTGCACCACCGCTCAGATTTTGAACAACATATTGGTTACCTGACAACTCTCTTGCTGCACAACCATAATGTTGAAGCACAGTATTTAAAGTTTTTACACGATCACTCCGATCTAATAGTCGAGCATGCTCACTTTTTGACTCATTAGACCGACCCGCATTGGTGCCAGATTCTGTCCAATGCGGGCCGTCGACTAGCATACCGCATAAAGCACACATAAAAACAAACCTACTATCTATTTTTTCTAGTACGCTTTTTAGCAACCCTAGGCCGTTTGCCTTTAAAAGGAGAGCGTTTAATGAAATCGTTGGCTATTTCATCAAATGTTGCCCACCTTATACCAGAGTGGCTGTTTATATGGCCAATTATTCGTTCGAGCATTAATAATGTTTGGGGTCGACCTGATATATCTGGATGAACAGTAAAGGTAAAAACCGCATAATCCATCTCACGATAAACCCAATCAAACTGATCTCGCCACCAATCTTCAATATCCCGGGGATTAGTCCAACCACCACTATTTGGCACATTCTTCATAAACATCATGGGTGGCAGATCATCCAAGTACCAACTACCTGGAATTTGAACAATCGGGAAAGTAGACCCTTTGCTCATAGGCTTCATCCAACTCTTTGCCGGCTTTGAGTAATCTATGAGTTCCCACTTTTCATTTATTCGCATCCAATATGGGGTAAAGTCATTATGCATCTGACTATGATCATATTTAATACCGCGCTCCATCAGCAAATGAGGTGTCGCCGCACTCATTTCCCACCAAGGCGCTACGTAACCTGTGGGACGTTTTCCAGAAAGTTTCTTTACCAAGTCTAGTGTCTTATCCAATACGTCTGCTTCCTGTTCTGGTGTCATAGCAATAGGATTTTCATGAGTATAACCGTGAAGACCTATCTCGTGACCAGCGTCTGCAACGGCCTTCATTTCGCGAGGAAATGTTTCAATAGTGTGACCCGGGATAAACCAACTTGTCTGCAGGCCCAACTTATCAAACATTCTTAGCATACGACCTGTTCCAACTTCAGCGGCAAATACACCCCTTGAGATATCAGAGGGTGAATTTCCACCAGCGTAAGAACCTATTTGACCGGCGACTGCGTCAACATCAACTCCAAACGCACAAATGATTTCCTTCTTTGCCATTACTGTCTCCATAGATTTTTAATTTTCGAGAAGATTAGGCAAGCTATATAACTATAGCAAGCTTGAAAGCTAATATTTATTAGCCATTACCGTCTAACCATAGTCTATAAAGAGTGAAAACAAGATATTAATTTCGTTATAATTAGAAAAAATATGAAGATGCAAAATACTTTGTTAGCAAATTTGAGACTAGGCTCTGGTATAATACTGTTCATCTATATTGGAACTCATTTAGTTAATCACTCTTGTGGCCTCGCATCTCTAGAGACCCTTAATTCTGGGCGTGACATATTTGTGACCGTATGGCGAAGTTGGCCAGGAACGATTTTACTTTATGGCGCCCTCCTTACACATATTACTCTTTTTTTTATTAGCCTTTATATCCGTCGTACATTTCGTCTTAAACCTAGAGAATATTTTCAAATTTTTTCAGGTCTTGCTATACCATTTTTGCTTGTAGAACACATCCTCGGAACCAGAGGATTAAACGTCGCCTTTCAAGTTAATGATAATTACCTGTACGAAATATTGGTGCTTTGGGTGTATGCACCGGAAAAAGGTGTGCTTCAGATGGTCTTGATTGCGATCGTATGGTTGCATGGATGTATCGGGCTACACTTCTGGCTGCGTTTAAAACCACATTACAGGCGTTTTGCTCCGATTGGTCTAACCTTTGCTATAATAATACCAGCAATGGGGCTAGGAGGCTTTATCTCTTCAGGACATGAAATTGAAATACTTAGAAAAAGCGCGCTATGGATGGAAAATACTAGCCAAGGCATCAATTGGCCTGACGACATAGCAGTAGCCTGGGTAAGTAATTGGAAAATTTTATTTTGGAAAGTATTTGGCGGATTAGTGATTTTAACAATCACAGCAAATCGTTTCAGATGGTTGATAAACTATCATAGTCATCAAATATACCTGACCTATTCTGATGACCTTGTGGTTAAAATTAAATCAGGTATTACGGTGCTAGAAGCAAGTAAGCTCAAAAAAATACAACATGCCAACTTATGTGGAGGGAAAGGTCGTTGTGCAACTTGCCAAATTAGGCTGGGGCGAGGATTAGAAAATGTCGAAAGACCATCTTCTTTAGAACAAAAAACTTTAAAACGTGTAAATGCGCCAAAGAACGTACGACTAGCCTGTCAGTTAAAACCAACTCACAACCTTGAAATTCAGTTGCTGTTATCGCCAAACTGCAAACCTAGAGATTTACATAAGTCGATCTATATTACGGAATGAGAGTTCGGAAAAAGATTCCTAATTTAATTACGTTTTTATTTATCTAACTTTTTGATCTACAGAGAACCCTTTGCTTGGTCGAGCATCAGGTATCCTTAAATACGCAATAACGGATATCAGTATAATTCCTGCCAGACATCCAAAAACTGCTCTATAGGCCTCAACTGGCGCTACACCGTTTTCAGACGGGAAGGCATCCATTATAAAACCCGTTAAAAACTGCACTATCGCTGGCCCCCCCATCAATGCAATTGCTAGCATTGCCATACCACGCCCAGCCAGACGATCGGGAAATAAAGCCCGTCCATGACCTGCTATTACAATGTTATATGCACTAAAAAAACTAATTATAACCAATAATGTAATCACAATTTGTACAGGTAAGTGAGAAATCAGAGACAAGATGATAAAACATATAAGAACTGTTGTCGCAGCGCCAAAAACCAACCACTTACGGGAATCTAAAACTCTTTCTAATGGGCCAAATACAATATGACCAACTATCAACCCTATAGCCATTAACAATAAAACATTGCCACTTTGAACCGTATTATAATCGTAAACGTCGGTCATATAAGCAGCTCCCCAAAGCCCTAGTATACTTGTTAGTACAGGATATGAAGCAAACGCCATAATCATAACGGTCGGCAAATTTTTAGTTCTAAACACTTCAATTACTCCTCCAACACTATCTCTTAAACCTTCTGGAGAATTACTTTGTTTTTCATAATCAGGAGGAGTATCACGTACCAAAAGATATATAAGAACGGCTCCTAACGCGGTAATAGCGCCAGCGGAAAAAAAAGCATAACGCCAACCTATTGTCTCAGTGATGACACCCAAGGGCGAAGTAGAAAGCAATACACCAATGCCACCTAAAGCGATCATTCTTCCCAACCAGGTCGCATAGCGGTCTGCAGAAACCCAGCGACCGAAAAGAAACATTGCTCCAACGAGCACACAACTTACACCCAAGCCCATCATCAGACGGCCAACTAAAAGGCCGAAAAAACCGTTGGCTGTGGCAAAAATTAGCGCTCCGGCAATCGCAGCAATCAAAATGATCGGAAGAGTATAACGAACCCCAAAACGATCAAATAGCATTCCTAGAGGAATCTGAGCCAGAGCGAAAGAAATAAAAAATATACCTGTAAGCGTCCCGAGAGCAATCGGGGAAAGACCAAATTCCTGGGCCAGCTCTTTAATTATAACACCATTAGATGTCCTGTAGAATTGACTCATTATATAGGACAAGCCAATAGCCACAATTATTCCGGTAAATTGTAACTGGCGATTAACAGTAGGCATGAGTTGCTAAATATAAAATAGATAGGTGTTTATTTTAAATAGTGCAAAATAATACCCGTTTAAATATAAACGCATTTTTATAAAAACTAGGCTGAATAGGTAACGAGCGACTTGCAAGGTATGTTTCGCAGTCGATCCCTTCCGCCAAGTCCATCATTTTCGATATTATATGCCGCTCCTTCCACAAGAGCCCCTACGCCATTAATAAGCTTTACAGCAGCTTCGGCAGTTCCCCCTGTTGCCAAAAGATCATCCAAAATAAAAACCGACTGACCTGGTTTAATAATACCATCTCTCATTTCAAGAGAGTCTTCACCATATTCAAGTGAATACTCTTGTTGGACCGTGGTTCCAGGCAATTTTCCCTTTTTACGTATCATAATAATTCCACAGCCAACCTTTAAAGCCAGTGGTGACGCAACGAGAAAACCTCTTGCATCGATCGCCGCAAGGAAACTTGGGTTAAAAGGAGTAATTAGTTTAGCGAGTTCTTGAATGGCTTGTTCCCATATATACGGGGTCGCTAAAAGTGGAGAAATATCATAGAATAGTATACCTGGTTTGGGGAAGTCAGGCACCTTTCCAATATAGTCATCTATCTGACCAGTCATGAGAAATCTATTACGTTTTTCAAAAAACCGTAAATACTCTATTCTGTTGCTTGTTTTAGATAAGCAATTAAATTATTACGTTGCTTCTCTTTTTTAACGCCTCTGAAGGCCATCTTATTCTTAGGAATATAACCCTTAGGATCTGCAACATATTCTGCTACTGTAGTTTCGTCCCACGTAATTGCTGCGCTCTTCATAGCTTTAGAATATTTAAATCCTTCTGCTGTGCCAGAGACTCGAC
>CAYRUX010000159.1:0-8472 GCA_964427515.1 uncultured Rhizobiaceae bacterium | reverse complement strand
TCTGCCAAAGATAAATCAACAGGTAAAGAACAGCAGATTCGAATTCAAGCGTCAGGGGGCTTGGATGATGAAGAAATTAACCGGATGGTAAATGACGCCGAATCTCATGCTGAGGAAGATAAGAAACGCAAAGAGTTGGTTGAATCTAAAAATCAAGCTGAAGCCACGATTCATAGTGTGGAAAAAATGTTAGACGAACACGGCGATAAAGTTTCCTCAGATGAGAAACAAGCTATTGAAGATGAAATTAAAGAAGTTAGGGAGGCACTAGCTACAGAAGACATCACTGAGATTGCGACTAAGAGGGAGAAACTTAGGCAGGTATCAATGAAGCTTGGAGCGGCCGTTTATAAAGAAACACAGGGTGCTACAGGTGACATGACACCAGATCAGGACAGTACTACGGGAGAAGGGGCAGAGGCTCAATCTGATAATGTTGTGGATGCTGATTTTGAAGAGCTGGACGACGAGGATAAAAACCAGAAATCAAAATGATTCACTACATGTAATGCCGCTAATTTTAATATTTTGCCTTAGTAAATCTGCTGTCTGTTTAAGGTGGCCGGGAGATTGTAGCTGGGTACTGAGGATATAATGGCAAAACAAGATTATTACGAAACCTTGGGAGTTAGCCGTGATGTCAACGCGGATGAGCTGAAAAAGGCTTATCGAAAATTAGCTATGAAGTATCATCCAGACAGAAATCCAGATGATGCTCATGCTGAATCGATGTTTAAAGACCTTTCAGAAGCTTACGGTGTGCTCTCAGATCCTCAAAAGAGGGAGGCATATAACCAATATGGCCACGCAGCATTTGAAAGTGGATCAGGAGATTTTGATTTTAGATCAAGTTTTTCAGATGTTTTTGATGATTTATTCGGTGAATTCATGGGCGGCGGTTCTCGTCGTGCTGGAAGAAGGGGTCCATCTCGGGGGGCTGACCTTCGCTACAACATGGAAATTAATTTAGAAGAAGCATTTGGAGGCAAGCAAACAAAAATTCAGGCTACTACTTCAGTTGGTTGTCAGGATTGTTCGGGTAGTGGGGCTGCAGGTGGTACAAAGCCTACAGTGTGTAACTTATGTGGTGGAGCAGGAAAGGTAAGAGCACAGCAAGGATTTTTTACAATAGAGCGCACGTGCGCCACTTGCCAAGGTTCTGGTACTGTTATTGCGGATCCTTGCAAAATTTGTCATGGTTCTGGAAGAGTTCAAAAAGATAAAACGTTATCAGTAAATATTCCACCTGGTGTCGAAGATGGAACACGCATACGATTAGCTGGTGAGGGAGAAGCTGGTGCAAGGGGAGCTTCTGCTGGAGATTTATATATTTTTATTTCCGTCACACCACACCCACTGTTTAGTAGAGAAGAGATGCAACTATATTGCCAAGTACCGATTCCAATGATTTCGGCCATACTTGGTGGATCTATCGATGTTCCCACTTTAGGTGGCGGGCGAGCACGTGTTTCTATCCCCCACGGTACTCAGAATGGTCATCAATTTCGATTGCGTGGAAAAGGAATGCCAGCGCTCAGGGGCGGATCTAAGGGAGATATGTATATAGAGGTTTTAGTCGAGACACCCGTTAATTTAAATAAGAAACAAAAAGAATTGCTGAAGCAATTTGAGTCATTGGGAAGTAAAAACACAAGCCCAAAATCGGAGGGTTTTTTTTCGAAGGTCCAAGAAATTTGGGAGGATCTTAAGGACTAAAACCATCCAGATAAACAATTAGTAAAACAGTGCATATTGCGGGGCTAATAGTAGTAAAAGCAGAATCGAGACAGAACAATGGCAAAACGTAATGTAAAAATTGGAATATGCGGAGCAGCCGGAAGAATGGGTATTATGTTAATCCGGGCGGTTACCCAACATTCCAAGTGTGAACTTGTTGCTGCAAACGAGTTAAGTAGTCACTCGGCGTTGGGCATTGATGCAGGCGAGGTTGCAGGATTGAATCATTTGTCTGTTCCGCTGAGCGACGATGTAGATAATACATTTAAAAATAGTGAGGTAGTGCTAGATTTTACTCT
This sequence comes from uncultured Rhizobiaceae bacterium, assembly GCA_964427515.1. GTDB lineage: Bacteria > Pseudomonadota > Alphaproteobacteria > UBA828 > UBA828 > CAYRUX01. The sequence continues at coordinate 6,436 of CAYRUX010000159.1, read as the reverse complement.
TCCTAATGCAACGGTCGATCATGCAGAAAGCGCAGCTAGAAATGGTACAGCTTTAATTATTGGAACTACGGGTCTTAATAAGAATCAGCAAGAGGTTTTAAATAGGGCAAGTAAAAAGGTTCCAATTGTTCAAGCACCCAACATGAGCCTTTGTGTTAACCTTTTAATGAAATTTGTGGAACAAGCAGCAAAAATTTTAGATGATGATTATGACGTGGAAATAGTGGAGATGCATCACAATAGGAAAGTTGATTCTCCGTCTGGGACTGCGCTCGGATTAGGTCAGGCAGTTGCTAAAGGTCGTGCTGTGGATTTTGACGATGTCTCAGAACGAGGTAGGGATGGCGTTATAGGCCCTCGCAAAAAGGGAAATATCGGTTTTGCAGCACTAAGGGGTGGAGATGTTGTGGGGGATCATAGTGTAATTTTTGCAGCTGAGGGAGAGCGTATAGAACTTACGCATAAAGCAAGCAATCGACTAATATACGCAAGAGGTGCTATTCGCGCCGCAATTTGGGCTCATCAGCGCGAGCCCGGACTTTACACTATGGCAGATGTTCTAGGGCTTAACAGCCTGTCTGAAGGATCGCGAATCAATTAGTGCAGACCTTATCTTTTCAGCGAGACCATGACGCTCATTAATTGTTAGATACCTAGCAATATTAATAGAGAAACCGTGGGATGATAGCTGAATATGACCTTTTCCTCTGGCTTCATATTTAATTGAAACATTCAACCAGTAAGAATTAAACATCCAGCATTCTTTACCCTGAGCACTCTCTCGTGTAACCATAACCTGCCGGTCGTTTATACACACTTTCTCGACAATTTTTAATGATCGCGAATTCATTTTAAAAGCAAACCATAACAGTGCTAGATCTAATCCAAGAAACCCTAATACTGGCCAAGCACCTAAATAAAGAAAAAATATGCTTAATCCTAGTGTAATAATCCCTACAGTTAACATGACAACTATAAAGCCAGAATGTGAGAGTGATTGGTGTGGTTTGATAATCAGGTCTACTAAAATTGGTTGGTCTAAATCTACTTCAGCTGATTGATAGGGTCTGTCATACGATCGATCCATCTTACTTTCTGATAATTCTCCCATATAATCTTGCTCAGGGGTTTTCTAATATTATAGGTATAATACGTTATTATATTTTAAAACAAAGTATCACCTCAAGTATTGTGGGGTGCATTACAGGCAGATAATTGTTAATATTCTATTTTATCCCAAAGAAAATAATAGTACATGAAAAAAGCTGACTCTGAAGAGTTTATAAGGCGATTGTCGGAGGATATTCCAGCACCTGCTACTGAGTTGAAATATAAAAATTCCTACACTCTTTTGATAGCAGTTGTTCTCTCTGCTCAGGCGACTGATGTCAGCGTGAATAAGGCCACAAGAAATCTATTTATTAAATATTACACGCCCGCAAAAATATTAGATTTGGGCGAAAAGGGTTTAAAACAATATATCCGTACCATCGGTCTATATAATACAAAAGCTAAAAATATTATCGCGCTTAGTAAAATGTTAATTGAGTGCCATGATGGTCAAGTTCCGGATAATCGCCAAGCTTTAGAGGCGCTTCCAGGAGTTGGACGTAAGACGGCGGGAGTTGTGCTAAACGAAGCGTTCGGCAGACCTACAATTGCGGTAGATACACATATTTTTAGAGTTTCAAACCGTACTGGTCTCGCTATAGGTAAAACGCCAAACGAAGTGGAAAAAAAATTATATAAAGTTCTTCCAGATGAGTTTATCCAACATGCACATCATTGGTTGATCCTTTTTGGTCGTTACGTCTGTACAGCCCGTAGTCCAAAATGTAGCCAATGCAGTGTCTATGATTTATGTTCATTTAAAGGTAAAGAATAAGAATATAAATATTTGTCCTTATTAAAATAGTTCCTAAACAAAAATGGGGATATCCACATTAGACCAACTAATTCATGTAAGTGGGGAATTATTTGGGGTTGTATCTGCATTTTTAATAATTTTTGAAAAACAAATTTCGTCGCTATTTTTTTTCTCCGGAACCTGATTAAATTCATAATAAGTCACCTCAAAACCTTCAGGAGATATTGCATCCTCATACATGTAAATATTCAGAATACAGTCTTCAGACACATATTGCCAAACTTCAGCAGGTGTTTCTTTGCGAAGTAAAGACGGAATACCCAAGAGATCGCTCACGGAAAGAGAACCCATGCCCAACAGTTCTTTTGGATTACGATAAACATATTGAGAATCTTTTTTGTCTCCAATAGAAAGTTTTGTAATTGATTTAGGTTGCCTTATGGGTAGCTTCGAAGGATTGTCCAAATTATTTGAGTTTTCAATTTTGCTTAATTGAGTTTCAGAAAGTGATTCTGGTGGTTGGTTCGTATTGGTCTCGCGTGAATTATTTCTATTAACCAGATCTAATTTTATAGTAGTCTTCGAAGGAACCAAAACACTGTTTTTTTGAATATAGGTAGTTTTTTGAGTGCACCCTATCAAGCTGGATATACATATAACAAACATTCCAAAGACAACTATTAACAAGGGATGTGTTCTATTGAGCTGAGGCATCACTCAGATTTTGGATTGTCAGCAATAGGTGCCTTGGTCTTAGAAGTACCTGCCTTAGAGCTTCGAGATTGATTTTTACCTGCTGCATCGCAGTATTGAGCTTCACCCTGTAGGCGCCCTCCTTGTTCTACTTCCAATTGACCATAGAGAACCTTGCCAATAATTAAACCTTTGGTTCTTAACAAAAGTTTATTATGTACTTGTAAATCTCCTTCAAATATCCCTGATATATCGGCATATTCTACCACGGCGGATCCCTTGAAAGTACCACTCGCATCAATTTTTAAATATCTGCCCCCTGCAAGGTTTCCATCAATTTTTCCTTCCACCACTAAGTGGTCGCAATCGACGATTTCAGCACCCCTCAAAGCCATGTCCCTCCCAACTCGAAGGAGTTTACTATCTGGTATAACTCTTGATTCAAGGTCTGTTGAGTGATCATCAATTTCATCCGTTAAATTTTGCGGTACATCAGGATGGAATTGCGTTGTATGGCTAGCCGGTTCTTTTTGCTCCATTTCTTGCCTGTCTCGTGATTTAGTACGGGTTCGTTTCTGGGTTGGGCTGGCCATAAACCTAAAGTCCCCTCTTATTTGTTGTCTATGTCTCGAAGTGTAGTTCGTACTAAAGGATTAATGAACACGCCTCTATACTTAGGTAACTTAATAATTATTACTTCGTAACTTTCCTATCTATTTGTAGTACAACAATTGCTTCAATTTAGTGCAATGAAATTCTTTAGTACACTAATATTTAAATGGGCTTGTATGTTGAATATTGTTTATTGAGCGCCTTATAGTATTTAACATATTGTATATTAAGAGTGGAGCTTTAGGAAAGATATGAATAATTCTAAGTTAGATGTGGTGGGTATCGGAAATGCTATCGTAGATGTCTTATTACAGGTGGATGATTCATTTCTTGACGAGCACAAATTGATCAAAGGTTCAATGGCATTAATAAATGCTAGTCAATGCAGGACTCTCTACAAACAATTAGGCAACGGATTGGAGGTATCAGGTGGTTCAGCTGCAAATACGGTGGTTGGCGTATCACAGTTAGGGGGTCGAGCGGCGTATATAGGAAAAATAAGTGACGATCCCCTTGGAAGGGTATTTTGTGATAGCATGTCGTCGGCTGGTGTCAAATGTTTCATGGGTGACGCATATAAAGATATGCCAACTGCTTGTTGTATTGTTTTAGTAACTAAAGATGCTGAGCGTACGATGAACACATTTCTGGGTGCATCTGTCCATTTGGAGCCTAAAAATATATCTGAAAATTTGATTGCTTCTGCTGAGGTAACGTATCTGGAAGGCTATTTATGGGACTCTCTTGAAGCAAGAGAAGCATTTAAAAAGGCATGTTTCTACGCGTCCAAGCATTTTAGAAAAATATCCTTAAGTCTGTCAGATAAATTTTGTGTAGACCGCCATAGAGACGCTTTGAGAAGTTTTATCCGTAACGGTGTAGATATTCTTTTTGGAAATGAGGACGAAATTATTTCTCTCTACCAAGCCAAGAATTTTGATGAAGCAGTAATAGAAGCTTCTAGAGATTGTAAATTATTGGCATTAACCAGAGGTGCACAAGGATCTCTTGTAGTGAATGGAGATTCTATTTACGAGATTAAAGCTGAGAGGACATCTAAGGTAGTAGATACTACTGGAGCCGGTGATTTATACGCGTCAGGTTTTCTTTATGGTATTACTCATGGGTTTGATTTATCCCGAAGTGGGAGACTTGGTTCCATCGCCGCTGGCCAGATAATTACACAATACGGAGCTAGACGTGATGATGATATGTCACAGCTTGTAGAAGAAAGTGCCAGACAATAACGCTGTCATATTCCTCTGAGGATAAAAAAGTTTTCGGCAAAAAACTAATTGGTTTGCGGTAAATAATAAATTTTTTGTTTAGAGAGGTATGACTATGGGTCAGTTGGTTAATGGGATGTGGCAAAAGGATCGTCTTCGATCGTACTCGGATAACGGCCAATTCCAACGCACAAAGACACAATTTAGAAACTGGATAACTTCAGATGGAAGTTCGGAGTTCCAACCAGAAACTTCGCGATATCACCTTTACGTTTCACTTGCTTGTCCTTGGGCACATCGCACATTAATTTTCCGAATTTTAAAAGCTCTTAAAGATGTTATTAGTATTTCAATCGTTGATCCCATAATGGATGACGAAGGTTGGGTTTTTGCAGAAGTCCAAAGATCAGATTTTGATCCACTACCGCATATCCGTCATATCCATGAGATATATACTTGTTCAATGCCTAAATACACCGGCCGAGCTTCTGTTCCAATTCTTTGGGATCGGAAGCTAGGTGTGATAGTTAATAACGAATCATCAGATATAATTCGCATGATGAATTATGCATTTAAAAATATTGTTCCTAATACAACAGATTATTTTCCAGCGCATTTGAAGTCGGTAATTGAAAGCATAAATTCAAAAATTTACGAAAATATAAATAATGGTGTTTACAAAGCTGGTTTTGCAATAACCCAAGATGCTTATAGAAAAGCCGTAGAAAAGGTATTTTTAGCTTTAGATTGGGCAGAGGCTCGATTAGGTGCCCACCGGTATCTATGTGGGGAATTATTAACAGAAGCAGATTGGCGTTTTTTTGTAACCTTATTGCGGTTTGATGCCGTTTATTTTTCCCATTTTAAGTGTAATCAGCGCATGATATCGGATTATGAATGTTTATCAAATTACATGAGAGAGTTATATCAGATGCCAGGAATCTCAAATACCTGTAATATGGAACATATTAAAAATCATTATTATGGTAGTCAGAAAACGATAAATCCATCAGGTATCATACCGGTTGGGCCGGATACAAATTTGTTTAATACACATAATAGGGATCAATTATTCGTTAGGTAGGCCAGAAGGTTGTGGTTAAAGGGGAAAAACGGCGTGACGGTCTTAAGAAAGTCACCGCTAAGTCGTGGCAAGATACATTTATTGCCTATAAAGATCGTCGTATTGGAGCTATTTTTTTGCTCGGACTCTCCAGTGGTTTGCCATTGTCGTTGGTACTGGGAACACTAGGGATATGGTTGGCGCGTGAGGGGATAGACAAGACCACAGTAGGATTATTTTCTGCCGTGACCTTACCCTATACTCTAAAATTTGTTTGGTCCCCTGTTCTTGACAGGATTCCAATCCCAATTTTAACGGATATTATTGGTCAAAGGCGCAGCTGGGCTGTAGTCAGTCAGGTTTTACTGATGGTAACAATATCGGCTATGGGTCTTACTGATCCAACAGAAACACCTACTTTAATGGCAATTTTTGCCCTCCTAGTTTCTCTTTGTAGTGCTAGTCAAGATATAGTGATCGACGCATATCGAGTTGAACTTCTAGAAGAGGAGAAGATTGGTGCTGGTGCAAGTACAGTTGTTTTGGGGTATCGTATAGGCTTATTAATTTCTGGAGCAGGTGCCTTATATTTAGCTGAGGAACTCAATTGGGACATAGTGTATTTTATTATGGCGGCACTGATGTTCATCGGGTTTGCAACAATTCTCCTTAATCGTGAGCCGAATAAAGATACAAGCAGTGAAATTTTATTAGATGAGAAACGAACACATGATTATTTAAAAAAGAGACCAAACTTATCCGGTAATAGGGCATTATTCGTAGTATGGTTTCATGGAGCAGTCATAGGGCCTTTTGTAGACTTTATGACACGGCCACAATGGTTAGTCATCTTACTTTTTATCGTATTTTATAAACTTGGTGACTCCATGGCTGGTGTTATGACCGGTTACTTTATGGTCGAATTAGGTTTCAGTAATTCTGAAATTGCCTATGTAGGAAAAGTATTTGGTTTTG
>CAYRUX010000158.1:0-8821 GCA_964427515.1 uncultured Rhizobiaceae bacterium | reverse complement strand
ACTCAAAGCAATTGAAGGCTGGTGGATCGACCAATACTTTGCCCCTGATCGTGCTAAGTGTCTGAAACAGCTAGAAATTGTGGCCAAAAAAGAATTTTTAAACGAGCTTTGACACGTCTCCCCATAAATGCTTTTTTAAAGATATATTCTTATAATATTACTGCCACTTTGCTGATGGAGGCATGGACATAAGGATTGCCTCTATATATCCACCTGTCTGCAGTCCAAATTGGGTGCCTCGCTCGTGCAAAAGGTAAAATTCAACATAACGCCCTCTTTTAATTAATTGTTGTTCACGCTCCTGTCGGCTCCAAGATTTTTCCATATGATGCTTCACTATCTCTGGATATACTTCAAGAAATGCTCTGCCTACATCTTGAACGAACATGAAATCTTCTTTCCAATCGCCAGTGTTAACATAATCAAAAAAGATCCCGCCGACTCCTCGAGGCTCATCTCGATGTGGAAGAAAAAAGTATTCATCGCACCATGCCTTATAGCGCTCATAATATTCACTACTATGACAATCACACGCCTCTTTTAAAGCGCCATGAAACAGAGCTGTATCTGCATTATTCGAAATTGTTGGCGTAAGGTCGGCACCACCACCAAACCAATTCGCCCCTGTCACTATATGCCTAGTATTCATGTGTACCGCAGGAACCAGAGGTGAATAAGGATGTGCTACAAGAGATATGCCACTAGCCCAGAAGGTAGTATTTTTTGAAGTGCCTGGTAATTTTGCTGCAAATTCAGATGATAGGTCACCGTAAACTGTGGAGACATTCACTCCAACCTTTTCAAATACTTTGCCCTTCATAATGGACATTACACCACCGCCACCACCCAAACGGTTCCAAGGTTTTTTCTCGAAACGCCCAGGCAGTCGATTGGAACTATTCTGCTTCTCCTCTAAGAGTTCCATCTCAGAACATAGCAAATCACGTAGTTTTACAAACCATTCTTCCACAGCAATTCTTTGCTGATCGCTCGGAATGCCTTCCGGAAGATTTGGACGTTTTCCAAAATTAGTCATGCCCCTCTCCTGGGAAAGTACTAGTTTGTCGCAGTGCCTCCCCTAATACAATTGCGCAGGCGGATGTAACATTAAGTGAACGTGTTTTAGAATCTAGTGGTATTCTTACACTCTCATCAACTGCAGAATGCACCTCAGATGGCACCCCTGCACTTTCCTGTCCGAGGAGAATTGTATCTGAGGTAGAAAATAATAATTTGTCATAGCTCTTTGCAGCCTTGGTAGATAATAAAATTATGCGATCGTTCTTCATATTATAGGTTGAAAGAAATTCTTTCCAGGTGGCATAATGTTGAATATTAACATGGTCAATATAATCTAAAGCGACGCGTCGAATTATACGTCTATCAAACGGAAATCCTACAGGTCCAATTATTTCTACAGTAACTGCAAAACACGCTCCCAAACGCAAGATTGCACCTACATTTCCTGGATTATCTGGCTGGAATAGTGCTATTTTCACGTGTTATACCAATTAGTAATTTAAATTTTCTCCAAGAGGAGTATTGTTCTATGTCATTTTTAGCAAATAGGTAAGGCCATAGGTTCTTGCCCTCACGTCAACCCCGTGCTACCCCTCCTCTCAAACAGTATAGAAGGTCACATAGTCTAGACTACAATTTTTTAAAATGGACGAACTGAACATGAATTTAAGGGTTATAATATGACAGACACCGCGTCTGATAATGATGGAACCAAACCCGAAGGCGAGGAAACACGACGAGATTTTCTCATTCTAGCTGCCGGCGCAATGGGCGCAATGGGCGGAATAGGTGTTGTGTGGCCACTGATTGAAACCATGAACCCATCTGCAGATGTCCTTGCCCTTTCGTCAACCGAAGTAGACATATCATCCATTGAAGTAGGACAATCAATTACCGTTAAGTGGCGTGGAAAACCCGTATTTATTCGAAGACGTACCATGGATGAAATAAGTGCAGCTCGAGCCGTAAAAATAGACGAACTTAGTGACCCTCAAAGTGACCAAGACCGAGTCCAAGAAGCAGAATGGTTAATCTTAGTCGGAGTTTGCACACACTTGGGGTGCATACCATTGGGAAATAAACTTGGAGACCCCAGAGGTGATTTTGGTGGCTGGTTTTGCCCCTGTCACGGATCCCATTACGATACATCTGGTCGCATACGGCAAGGGCCAGCACCAGAAAACCTTAAAGTTCCTGAATATACATTTCTAGATGAATCACTAATCCGGATTGGCTAAGATAGAGTAAATTAATATGGCAACTCCAATTCACCGCTACCGTATTGTCCAGTGGATAGATTATAGACTTCCAATTTTTAGCTGGACCAACGAACACCTTATCGACTACCCAGCACCACGAAACTTGAATTATTGGTGGAATTTTGGATCCCTAGCTGGGTTTATGCTTGTAGTACAAATTGTAACCGGCGTTATCCTAGCCATGCACTACACGCCACATGTTGATCATGCATTTAAGTCTACGGAACACATAATGAGGGATGTGGAATGGGGCTGGATGATGCGATACCTGCATGCGAATGGCGCATCTATGTTTTTCGTTGTGATCTATATTCATATATTTAGGGGTTTTTATTATGGCTCCTATAAATCCCCCAGAGAGATTCTCTGGTGGCTCGGTGTCATAATTCTATTTCTTATGATGGGCTCTGCTTTTATGGGTTACGTTTTACCCTGGGGCCAGATGAGTTTCTGGGCAGCGACGGTAATAACTAATTTGTTGTCAGCTATACCCTGGATTGGAGAGACTTTAGTTACGTGGCTCTGGGGCGGTTTCTCTGTCGATAATGCACTATTAAATCGCTTTTTTTCACTACATTATCTTTTGCCATTTTTGCTTTGTGGTGTGGTTTTCCTGCATATATGGGCCTTACACCACCGCAAATCAAACAATCCTCTTGGTATTGATATAAAGAGCTCTAAAGATACTATTCCATTTAGTCCCTATTATACTATTAAGGACATGTTTGGATTAGGTATAATGCTATTCGTGTTGGCTATTTTCGTATTTTACCTTCCAAATTACTTAGGGGAGTCAATTAATTATATTGAAGCAGATCCCTTAGTAACTCCCCCACACATTGTACCTGAATGGTATTTTTTGCCGTATTACGCAATTTTGCGAGCAGTACCAGACAAACTGGGCGGGGTTATTGCAATGGTAGCCTCAATTGCCATTCTTTTTGTGTTGCCCTGGTTAGATACCAGCAAAGTGCGAAGTGCTCGTTTTCGCCCTCTGTATAAGCAATTTTTCTGGATTTTTGTAGCCGACTGTATAGTTCTCGGTTGGGTTGGAGCAAACCCACCTGAAGGATCCTTCATACTTATTGGACGTATCTGTTCCATATACTATTTTGCGCACTTTTTGATAATTTTGCCCCTACTTGGAAAGTTTGAACGCACCAAACCACTTCCCGAAAGTATTCATCAAGCAGTACTGCCCTCGGAAAGCCCGCAAAATGCCAGTGGTGTGCCACCGGACGATCCTCCTAATACTACGTCACCAACTCCCCCATCTACAGGAAAACAGTGATGCGCTACACAATCATATTAGTTGCAATACTTATTGGCCTCACTTTAGTAACAATATCTGATGCTGATGCTGCGGACGATGCTCTGGAGCCTCCTGATCATGAGTGGAGCCATACTGGTGTTTTTGGAACATTTGACCGCGCTGAACTCCAACGTGGATTTCAGGTTTTTCAAGAGGTATGTGCGAGCTGTCACTCTTTAAACTACATTGCATTCAGAAATTTAATCGAAATCGGATTTAGTGAAGATCAAGTTAAAGCCATAGCATCTGAATACGAAGTTGAAGATGGGCCAGATGGTGAAGGCGAAATGTTTATGAGATCTGCACGCCCCTCAGATTATTTCCCAGCACCCTTCGCAAATTCTCAAGCTGCCAGATCTGCAAACGGCGGTTCGCTGCCACCTGATCTTTCCCTAATGGTTAAAGCTAGAGATGGTGGTCTTGATTACCTATATGGCATTCTTGTCGGGTACGAAGAAGAGCCACCAGACGGTTTTGAACTTGCCGAAGGTATGAGTTACAATCACTATTTTCCTGGACATCAGATTGCTATGCCTGAGCCATTATATGAGGATGCCGTTGAGTATTCTGATGGGACGGAAGCTAGCATTGATCAACTAGCACATGACGTTTCCGTATTTCTCGCATGGACAGCAGAACCTGAGCTGGAAATTCGAAAGCAAACAGGCTTGAAGGTTTTAATATTCCTCGCGGTTTTTACTGCACTGATATATATCATAAAGCGCAGAGTTTGGGCCAAGCTGCACTGAACAATACCTGAATATTGCAGTAACTCCTGTAACTAAAAAGCAACTGGGCTTTGGTTTATCATGCGTCCAGCAATGGCATCAAGTTTCAACATAGATTCTTTTGTATTTGAGCTTAATTGGGACATTATAGCGTTATCCAGAGCTCGATCACAGCCCTTTTCACACACTGGTCGACTTTGCATAAGTTCGAATGCCAAAGCTCGCACAAGCGACCGAGCCTTTGCTGAATTGTGATCCATTACTTCAACAACCGTCTCTACAGAAACGTTCTCATGTTGAGTATGCCAGCAGTCATAATCAGTAACCATTGCGACCGTTGAATAACAAATCTCTGCCTCACGAGCAAGCTTCGCTTCAGGCATATTAGTCATCCCTATGACATCGCATCCCCATTCCCGATATAACCGCGACTCTGCTAGTGTTGAAAACTGAGGCCCCTCCATTACTAAATAAGTTCCACCTTTTTGGACTTGCAGACCCTCAACTGTCGCAGCCGCAGTTAAAATACTTTCGCCAATACGACTGCAAACTGGTGCTGCCATAGATACATGAGCAACTAGTCCAGACTCAAAAAATGTGCTCTTACGCTTAAAAGTTCTGTCAATAAATTGGTCAACTAGGACAAAAAATCCCGGTTGTAGTTCGTCTCGCAGAGATCCTACCGCACTTAAAGACACAATATCGGTGACACCACAACGTTTTAAACCGTCAATATTTGCTCGAAAATTTATTTCTCCAGGAGAAAGGCAATGACCTCGACCATGCCGTGGCAAAAAAGCTACATCAATTCCTTCTAACTTACCCAATAACACTTGATCAGAGAGTTGGCCAAAGGGGGATTCCACACTTAGCCACTCCGCGTCGACCAGCCCATCGATTTGATATAATCCACTACCACCAATAATACCAAGGCGTGTTGGAATATTATCGTTCAAGTTATAACACTCCCTAATTAACTGAGATAATTACTTAAATGTTTCGGACTTCTTTCCCTAGCCAACGCAGCAGATTCAGAATGATAATCGGCACGTGCATCACAATTAAAACCGTGCCCAGCCCCATCATACTCAAAAATACTGACACCTTTATTAGCTACTTCGCGGATAGATTTAACAACAGAAGGTGGTATTCCTTCGTCCTCTGTACCAAAGTGCAACATGGTCGGAACCGTGGGTGTCTCCTCCAAATATTGATTGATTTGGCCACCATAATATCCAATTGCACAGTCTATCCCCAATCTGCAAGACGAAAGCCAAGCCAACGTACCACCAAAACAATAACCAATAACGCCCAATTTAGCGCCTTCATTTAATTCTTTCCTCAAGATAGAAAGACCTGCATCAATATCTTGTAGGGGCAAATCCCAGCCAATCTCTTCTTTTAGACCTCGTCCTATTACAACACTTTCCGCGGTATAAGCTAACCTGACATTTCGTTCTATACGATCAAAAATTGAAGGGGCGATAACTAAATATCCCTTTTCAGCATAAGAATCACAAACACTTTGAATATGATCGTTGACACCAAAAATTTCCTGTATAACCAAAAGCCCCGCCTTGGCTGGTTCCTTTGGTGTAACTCTGTAAGCATCACAGCTATGCCCATCTTTGGCCATCAGATCAAAAAATTTACCCAATTTCATTCCTCATATTATTTAATTTAGATAATTGTTATACGTTGAACCTAAATAATATTACATCAGCTTCCTTTACTATATAATCGGCTCCCTCCTGCCTAATTTTGCCCGCGGCTTTGGCATCGGCCTCTCCATTATAGTAAACAAAATCCTCGAAGGATATGGTTTCAGCACATATAAAACCTCTTGCCATATCACTATGTATCTTACCTGCTGCATCACGGGCTGTCCCACCAGATTTTAAAGTCCAAGCACGTGCTTCTTTCGGACCTGCAGTCAAAAACCTTAAAAGTCCTAACAACTTTTGACCCGCATATAATACCCGTTCTAAACCAGCATTTTCCATTCCCAAATCACTCAAAAAGTCTTTTTTTTCTTCTGATGTTTCAAGTGCTGCAATTTCTGCTTCAATAGCCACTGATATCACTACGACTCCAACTTCATCTTGTGATGTATACTTGCTTACTTGTTCACTTAATTCATTTCCAGAATGAGCGCTTTCTTCATCAACATTGCAGATAAATAGAACTGGCTTTGTTGTTAATAAATTTAGTGATTTCAACAGCACCTGCTCCTCTTTACCTACAGAGAACATTCTCAAAGGCTTCCCCTGATGTAGAATCGCTAAAGCATTTTCTATAATTGGTTGTAACTCTTCAGCTCCCTTGTCACCTATTTTGGCTCGCTTAACCATACGTTCTCTCTGACGTTCTAAACTTTCCATATCTGCCAAAATTAATTCAGTTTCAACCAACTCAATATCACGGATAGGGTCTATGGCACCTTCTACATGCCCTATTTGATCATCCTCAAAACAACGCACAACATGTAACAGTGCTTCAACTTCCCGGATTTGTCCCAAAAACTTATTACCAAGACCCTCTCCCTCACTGGCTCCACGGACCAACCCTGCTATGTCCATCACATCAAGAATTGTTGGAATTACGTTTCTGGAACCCGCAATCCTTGCAACAATCTCAAGTTGTTTATCTGGTACTGGAATACGACCAATATTGGGTTCTACAGTACAAAAAGGATAATTTGCGGCTGCAGCTTGAGATGAACTTGTTAATGCATTAAAAAGAGTGGATTTTCCCACATTTGGTAGACCAATTATACCACATCTAAATCCCATTTTTGCACTCTTCACCATTAAGTCGGGGATTCAATTTTATTCCCTCACGTGGTGGGGACAAGTAGGCAACTCGCGTCATAAATTCATTTGGTTTTGCGGTTAATAATAACGGAACGGAATCAACTATAGCCTTAGTTACACTCTTTAACCAAAGTGCTTCATTTTCAGAGAAATCACTTAAAACATAATGTTTTACGTCTTCACGATGATAAGGTCGGCCAATCCCTACTCTAATCCGCCAATACTGTGAGCCAACGTTTGAGTCTATACTTTTAAGTCCATTGTGACCAGCGCTGCTACCCCCAAGTTTTAGACGAACTTTGCCGAGAGCCAAATCCAATTCATCATGAAATACACATACATCATCGAGTGAAGATTTAAAAAATCTCATAGTTGCGCCGACTGAGCGACCTGACTCATTTATAAAAGTGGTCGGTTTTAGTAGTACTACACGAACCCCCTCGACATTACCTTCGGCCAAATCCCCAGAAAGCCTTACACGCGAACGGAAACTTCCAAAGTCGTAACGTCGCAGGATTTCATTAACGACCGAACTTCCAATGTTATGCCTATTCTCAGCATACCTTCGGCCAGGATTACCAAGACCAGCAAGGATATACATATATCCTACTCCGTCACTATACGACCCAATTAGCTCCTAATTAGGATTCTGTTCCATCCGATTCTGCGTCAGTTTCTCCAGCCGGCTGATCGGTCTGCTCCTGCACTTCCTCTAATCCTTCAACCTCTTCTGTCTCTTCATCGCCCTCCTCTTCGACTTCTTCAACATGAATTGTCGGGGCTGCGATAGTAGCAACCGTGAAATCTCGATCGGTAATAGTAGGTGCAACACCTTCCGGTAAACTTATAGCACTAATATGAACACTATCCCCAATATTCAAGCCAGAGATATCTGCCACTAGCTCATCAGGTATTGATTCAACGGGGCACATCAACTCCACTTCATGCCTAACTATATTAATAACACCGCCACGCTTCAGCCCCTCGCACTCTTCCTGACCAATAAATTTCACTGAAACGGCAACCGCAATTTCAGACCCTTTAACGTATCTAAGAAAATCAGCATGTAATGGTGCATCCGTCAACGGATGTAACTGTACTTCTCTTGGCAACACCTTAAGTGTTTCCTGATTAATGTTGAGATCGTATAGACGAGTGAAAAAACCCGGCCGCTTATATTCCTTAATAAATTCAGCTATACTTAATGATACTTCAACAGGTTCATTTGTCCCACCATAGATTATGGCAGGCATCCTGCCATCTACTCGCAGTCTTCGAGAATGGCCTTTTCCAGCGTTTCCTCGCATCTCAGCACTTATTGAATTTGACTCACTCATAATCTTTCCTCACACACCGACTTAAAATATTGCCCTTCGGGCCTCCGCAATAGCAGAATTAAAAATTAATTAAAAAGACTGGAAACAGAACTCTCTATGCTAATTCGTCGAATAGCTTCCGCCATGAGTTTACCAATAGAAAGCGTTTTTATACTATCTGATACACGCATTGCTTCAGTCATCGCAATGCTATCTGTTACCACAAGACTCTTTAGTTGAGAAGCAGATACCCGCGCAACTGCACCACCAGATAATACTGCATGAGTTACATAAGCATGCACTTCATTCGCACCCACATTTTTTAAAGCATCTGCTGCATTACACAGTGTACCCGAAGAGTCGACGATATCAT
>CAYRUX010000157.1:0-2234 GCA_964427515.1 uncultured Rhizobiaceae bacterium | reverse complement strand
ACCGGAGCTTTGGCAGGTCACCTAATTAGAGGACCTTTGGCTAAAATATAGAAAGGGGGCTAGGTTATATCGACAACTGGATTGTGGACTGGAGCATATCGTCGCGCTCTCGTTGTAGACTTTTTTATATTCGGGGGCGCGCACGCGTTATTGCCGATTATTCCCCTTTATGTCTATTCGATAGAAGCGAGTGACATTAAGGTTGGAATTGTGGCGGGCGTCTTTATGGGGGTCGCAGTAGTATTGCGCCCGTTTACCGGATGGTTTGTAGATGTATGCGGCCGTAAGCCTATTTTAATTTTTTCAGTGATCATATTCTCTCTGGCAGGTTTGGGCCTTCCGCTATGGCCGGCAATTGTCCCAATCATTCTTTTTCGTACCCTTCAGGGATTTGCTTGGAGTGCTGTTGTCACAGCGAGCACTACATTGCAAGCTGATGTTATTCCTGCCGCTCGCCGTGGCGAAGGGATGGGTTATGTGAGTAGTATAAGAAATTTATCGACTGCAATAGCGCCAGCGGCAGCTCTGTTTATTGCAAGCCAAATGAATATTACAAATGCTATTTGGTTCATAGTCATAATTACTATTGTTGGCGCTACCACGGTATTTCTAGTCAGGGAAACATATGTAAAGCCGACATCTTTTCCGCCGTTTAGATGGAACAGACTTATTGAAAAAAGCGCAATTGCACCCGCTTTAGTGGCCGCTGCTATGATGTTTGTTTTCGGTGGGTTTGTTACTTTTATTCCTCTCGATGCGCAGCGTCGAAATATTGGTGATCCGGCGGTGTTTTTTATTGTATTTTCCTTAGTGCTCATGATTGTTCGTCCAATTGCAGGAAGGTGGAGCGATTTAATTTCCAACCGAGGGGTTATTATAGTTCCAGGGCTTATGTTGATCCTTGGTTCTGTTTTTGTAATTGCGGTATTTGAGACATCTTGGACTCTTGTATTCGTTGCTATTCTTTGGGGAACAGGTTTTGGATGTGTTCAGCCAATTATAAGAACTTTGGTCATCGAAAGGGTATCCCCTGATCGTTGGGGTGGGGCCAATGCAACCATGTTGACTTTGATGGATTTAGGATTAGCTCTCGGTCCGCCGATACTTGGATATGTAGCGACCCATGAGGGTTACGCGGTAATGTACACGTTATCTTCTTTACCCATTTTGTTATGCGTAGCAACGATGATCTTAGGAATATTTAAACCCTGGAAAGTATAAAAATATACTCAACCTATAAGAATATAAAATTCTTCAAAATATTACTGCATTGACACAGTCGATCATTTATTTGACGATTTAAAAAAAAACCTAATTAACTTGGTTAATATTAATGGGAGAGAAGTCAATGCAAATCAAAATAAAACAAACTAATGTAGGGTTCACAATCAAATGTCTGAGTGCATTCGTTTTGGCTGCAATGTTTGTCAGTAGCGGTGACGCTTTAGCACGTTCCCCAGAGCTTGAAAAAGTGATCAAAGGCGCAAAGAAAGAAGGTGTCCTAAAGTTACTATGGACTGAAGGTCATATGGGCGCTGATGCGGGCATTAGCGATATGCTTAAGTCTATTAACAAGCGGTATGGAACAAATATAAAACTGCAATTTACTCAGGGCAGGAGTTTCCCAGCTAACCTTGGAAGATTGACCCAAGAGCATCGTGCAAAACAAACATCGAGCACAGATGTATTTATGGGGAGCGGGAGTCACATGCTCTCAGGTTTTAAAACAGGCATGTTACAGAGGGTTGATTGGAATAAATTGATTGAACGCCCTGAGCCTAAAAACGCGGTTGTAAAAAGAGTTAACAATGGCGGTGTTGGCGTGGCTATTGCTTCAAGAGTGGTAGGGATAGTTTATAATACGAACCTGGTAAAGGGGTCCGACATTCCGTATAGCATTGAAGATGTAATGAACCCAAAGTGGAAGGGACAGATTGCAATCACACCCTATTTGACTGGCTTTTATCAATTCGCAGCTCCGGATGTATTTGGTATCAAATTCATGACAGATTACATGAAACGACTTAAACCTCAAATTGGTGGGTTCATTGGATGTAATAGCTTGGACAAGGTTGCGAGTGGGCAGTTTGCCATGCTTATTTTTGACTGCGGAAGGGATGCGACGGTCCGTTACCAAAGACGTGGTGCACCCTTGGGGCATGCAGTACCGAAGGAAATAGTTAGGAATAATATCATCAACCTTGGTGTCCCATCGAATGCGGCTCATCCTAATG
>CAYRUX010000156.1:0-35577 GCA_964427515.1 uncultured Rhizobiaceae bacterium | reverse complement strand
CCATCCACAGAAGCAGCCCTGATCGCAATCGATGATTGGAACGCCAAGGGCGGTTTGCTTGGAAAACAGATCGTACCAGTTTTTGCCGATGCAAAAACTGACCGCGTTGAAAGCAAAAAAGCTGGAATTTCTGTCCTAAATGACGGCGCACAAGCTATTGCAGTTGACTGCGATTATGATTTCGGGGCACCGGCTGCACTCGCGGCGCAGAACCAAAAGAAAATCTCTATTTTTCTGTGCGCGGAAAGCGTCCTCGCTGGTGTTCAGGGTATTGGAAAGTATTCATTTTCAAGCTCTGTTCTGGCGGCAGTACAGGGTGCAACCCTTGCTGAATGGGGTTACAATAAGAAGGGTTGGAAAACTGGCTACATCCTTCTCGATGACGTAATTGAATATAACAAAGGTATTTGCTACGGATTTGACTGGATGTGGAGGGAAAAACTCGGCGCCGAACTTGTAGGTCACGATGTTTTCCAAAATGAAGATCCGACCATTCAACCGCAAATCGACAGAATTAAAGCTCTGGATAGCGAGCCCGACTTTATTCAAATTTGTAGCTATAATCCAGGCGGAGCCAGCGCTATTCGTCAAATCCGTGCTGCAGGAATAAACAGTGCTTTAGGGGGCGGAAGCTCTATGACTGGTGATTACTGGTTAGACGCAGTACCAGATTTGAGCGGTCACTTTGTTCCTGAACAGGCATCGATTTACGGTGACGACCCTCGACAGTCCGTACTCGATTTCAATGAGGCTTTCAAAAAGCGAACTGGCGAATATCCAATTAGCCAATATACCTATCCTGGTTATGTGGTTTTCGAAATGTGGGCAAAAGCTGTAGAAAAGGCTGGTACATTTGATTCCGACGCTGTGGTTGAGGCTCTAGAGTCTTTTAGAGACGAACCAGTGCTGGTAGGTACAAGAACTTTTACTAAAACACTCCATCATCAGGCTCGGGCGCCTTATTTAATCGTCGAAACGACAAACGGTAAGCCTGCCGTTGTCGATGAATGGACAATATCTGAGGCCGTCCCAATGGATGTTCTCTTTGGTAAAAGGTACGATCATATTGCGCGTTAAGCAATTAGTGCCATAAAACTAGAAACCGCCTCACTTGCAACAAGTGAGGCGGTTTTGTTTTTACTATTTCTGTCTTATTCGCCGGGTGGCGGCAGCGATGGTTTTACCCCCTTTGGGAGGGGAACATCATGCTCGTTTAATGTCATTGCAATCATACAATAATATCCAATCAAGCAAGTTAGCTCAACAATCCCCGACTTATTTACAACCCCCAAAACTGTCTGATAGGTCTCATCTGTTGCGTGACGATTGTTAAGAATTTCCCTTACATAAACGTATACCGCTTGTTCATCAGAATTCACGAAGTTTGGTGTATCACCAACTCGTATGGCTTTAATTATATCTGCTGCCAAGCCACCATCTAGAGCTTCATTCTCATGAAAATGCCATTCATAAGAAGAATTCCAATATTTGGCAGTGGTAAGAATGGCAAGTTCACTCAATCTAGCAGGAAGGCTAGTTTCATAACGCAAAAACACACCCAGCCGTTGCGCACGGTCAGTAAGTTCAGGGTTATGCATTAGCATCATGAATAGGTCGAGCACAGAACCCCTTCTACTGGCTCTGATTTCATCATAGACCTTACGCTGTTTATCGTTTAGCTGATTCTCTCTTACTAATGGTATCCTGCTCACTTAGCTTTCCTCCGGCTTTTAAATATTTTAACCCAGCTTCTCATCGCTAGCCATTGGTGGAACAAACTGTAAATCGGTATCCCAAGGAAAATAAATCCACGTATCCTGACCAACCTCCGTGATATAGGTGTCCACCAACGGTTTGCCCAATGGTTTTGCATAAACGCATGCAAAATGGGCATTTGGAAGCATTTCCTTGACAACTCGTGCAGTTTTTCCCGTATCGACTAAATCATCTACAATTAACCAACCCTCCCCATTCCCATTTAACCTCTTGATAATCGAGACTTCTGACTGGTTCATATGTTCATAAGAGGAAATGCAGATGGTATCGACCAAACGAATTGCGAATCCTCTTGATATAATAGCAGCAGGCACTAAGCCTCCCCGTGTAATCGAAACCAACCCTTCAAACGGTGAAAGTTCTGCCAAACGCGACGCCAATGCCCTCCCATCACGATGCAACTGATCCCATGACACCATGAAACCTTTATTAAATTCTTTTGCACCCATCTAAATTTCCTCTATCGACACAATGTAAGGACAACAACTATTATAATTAACCAGGCTTCTTAATAATCTATACTGCCTTTGCACGCTCTTCTATTTTCAAACTAAATGGGCAACCGGGTCTCGTTTTTCTCCGTTCCCGCAGAAGTGTGGATACCATTCGCTTATTCCGATCTCGAATCGCAGCTTCAATTATGGTCAGGTTCAACAAATCCCTCTGCGCATGACTCCCGCCAAAAACATGAGCGTGTGTAAGTAATGAAAAAACTAACTCTACGCATTTAGCATAGTCACCCCGACCGAACGAAGCTATGGCTTCTATTGCTGGCAATCCTACCAATCGTTCCATTCGTGCATTAGAGTTACTTTCTTGGATAGAGTTCTGCACATTTTTAATCAAATTTTGTATAGCTGACTCTCGTCCACATGCTGTATAAGCAAGCATGGCATGCATATCATTAAAGGCATAGAAGCCTCCCTCACCGGAGTTTTCATATGCATCAGCAATAATATTCCAACGATTTCCTACATTCTCTCCTATAAGATATAAACGCCAGAGAAGTGCCACAGCATCCGCTAATAAAAAATGCTTGGAATCTAAATCTGGAGCTATAGCCGTATCGTAGACATTGAGAACGTCAGTCATTTGCCCCTGATCAATGTAGAAAAGAGCTATGTGCCACCAATTGTGATGAGAAAAAATGTTATTGTGCTGAGACCAAGATCTTTCGTTTTCTCTCATAAACTCAATGCCTTCCTGTTGCCGACATTCCATTTCCATAACATGCGCAACAGCATGGCGAGCCCAACAATTATCAGGCCTAATCTCTAGAGCCTTTCTCCCATTCTCTTCACTACTTCTATATTCCCCACATTCTTCCAAACCAAATGCATACATACCATATATAAAACTTATGCCGTTATCGTTCAGCGACCAGGATGACAAAGCACAAGCTATACGGTCACGTAAGTTTATTCTATCTCCATGAAAGAAATCTAAAAGATGACATACCTGCAATGCTAAAAGGTCTCTGGGATAATCCGAAAGAATCTTGGTGAGATGGATTCGCATCCCTTCCCAATTCCCCATAGTCCAATCCGAAAGGGCGGCAATATGACAACGCTCTCTTTCATTACTAATATGTGTATAATCAGTGAGATTATTCAATCCGGTCTGAACTTCTGGTATAACACTACGTTGCCAAAGGCTAGCATGCATGTGGCACCGAAGAATATGTCCCATTACAAAATCCGGGTGAACAGACAGAACATTGTCAATTATTAAAGCTGGATCACCGCAATAAGTATTGAATGCTAGTAACGCCTCCTCATACGCATCCAGGCAAGTATTACTTGCCGTTGAGATAGGCACACCCCGACAATCTAATCCCGCAACCTTCATTTGCAATCAATCGGCTTGAACTTTAGTTAAATACTGGTAATTCAAATCAGTTACCTCTTGGCTTGTAGCCATAATCGCGTTCTGCGCCATCAATTGTAATCCATTCTTCCAGTAAATCCTCGGCAATCATTTCAAGCTCCCGATCCTTCACATCACCATATCCCCCGGCTCCCGGCGTGGTTAAGCGCACACAAGCACCTGGTTCTATCTTGGCATTAGAAAATTTGCTAGTCGAAACTTTTCCAAAAGCTTCAGCAAAGGTTTCCCAACTACCACTTCCAGCTGCCTTATAATATAAAGACCCCGTCTCACCGGAGGCACCACCTAAAATGCCCCAAGGCCTAGTTTGGTGACGATCTGAGACAGAGCTTACAGTTATTTCGGTATCAACCGCGCGGAATGTTTTTGAGACAGCGTGCGCACCCCTGTATCGACCAGGCCCGGCACTATCTGCTTGAAGTGCAAATTCTTCGATTAGCCATGGGTATCGTACTTCAAATACCTCAACAGGCACCATTCTCGAGTTTCCATTTATACAATTTATTGCTTCATTACCATCTGCAAAGGACCTGCCACCCCACGCTGCACAGGTAAAGTCGTAACAAACAACATACTCATCACTTCGTGGGTCGTATGCGCCAAACAGAAAATTACTATGAGTGCCAGCATCAGTTGCGAAGACCTTTTCCGGTATACATTTTGCCATAGCACCTATAATTGTGTAGGCAATCCTAATATGAGTCTCAGTATTACCACCCACGCAAGTAGCAGGATAATTGGCATTCAGCAACGATCCTCCTGGCGCAAGGATTTTAATAGGTCGGAAGCAACCAGAATTTTTTGGTATCGATGGATCAGTAAGATGCAGTATTGCGTTATACGCTGAAGACCAAGCTACTGAAAGCACTGCATTTATCGGCCCTTTAGCCTGATTATCTGAACCACTGTAATCGACTATTACATCTGAATCTGCAACGTGCACGTCAACATGTATCATATAAGGTTTTGCTTCAATGCCATCATCTTCCATGTGATCTTCAAAACTGTACTTTCCGTTTGGTATCTCCCTTATTTCACCACGCATGCGAGTTTCTGAATAATTCATAAGATCCGCGGTGGTGTTTTTAAAAACATCGGGCCCATATTTTTGAATAAGACTTTTAAGTCTATCAGCACCCACGTCAACGGCGCTAATCATAGCACGTAGATCACCATAATTAGCTCTTGGGGTACGTACGTTTGCAAGAAGTAGTTTCCAAACCTCCGGGACATCCTTTCCTTCTTTAACAATTTTCACGGGAGGAACACGAAGACCTTCATGAAATATTTCTGTTGCTTCCCCCGCGAATCCACCCGGCACCATACCACCCACTTCCGCTATGTGACCGATTGCTACCGCATATCCATACAAAACATTATCAACAAATACTGGATTTAAAAAAGTATGCTCCGGAGTATGCATCCCACCACTGTAAGGATCATTTATGACAATTATATCCCCTTCTAAAACGGAATCGTGTGGAATTTCCTCAGATGTAGTTTTCAACACGAGAGGCAGTCCTCCAATTTGAGAAGGATTAAATTCTGCAACTCCTATCATTTCACCATTTGTATTCCCGAGACCACAAGTAAAGTCCATACCCTCATTAAATATAGTAGAATAGGAAGTCTTCATCATAGTTAGACCCATTTCACGACAGATTGAAACGAGCGTAGAGTCAATGATGTTCATAGTAACCATATCCATGGCCACCCCCTTTTACTGGAACTTAAACAACTATATTTTAATTTTTACACCACTTGAGATTCTACGCCTATTTCTTAGGGAAAGGAATGAAAGATCTACAAAACTTTTTTTGTGTAAAAAAGTGTTATAGTCGGGGATCTATTCAACAGTTTAAAAATATCCTTGCCCTCATGGAAATAATGGAATGATTGAAATATTTTGAATCTGGAAAATACGTAATACTAACTTTATCATGCGGGGGTCACTATATGAATGGAGGTGAAAATGATTACAAGGGAAGGTGTTTATGCGGTTCGGTGACGTATTCATTAACCGGTAAGATACGAAATATTATCAATTGCCATTGCAAAACATGCCGGCGCGTTCATGGTGCATATGGAGCATATACCAGAGTAAAAAAGTCGAATTTCACTATAACTAATTCAAACGATCTTTCGTGGTATAAATCATCTGCTTTTGTTCGTCGCGGGTTCTGTAGGAATTGCGGTAGCCACTTATTTTGGGAGCCTGCAAGGCAGTCCTACATATCAATTGTCGCAGGAACTCTGGAAAATTCACACAATTTAAAAACTATAGCGCATATTTTCACTAGTGAAAAAGCTAAGTTTTATGAGATCCATGATGATATTAGCAAATATGAACAGTCTGCAGGCACTGCTACAGATCGACTATAAATTGCTCTTTTGTGAAATATTCGAGTAAAATACTATTATAAATGATTATCAAAAAACCTGTATCTAACATTCTTATTCTTCGATGAAAGTAAGCACATGAAGTTATATGACTTTCCAATTGCACCTAATCCGCAACGCGTAAATATGTTTTTGGCGGAAAAAAAATTGAAAATTCCGCGCACAGAAATCAACACCCGTCAAAAGGAACAATTCACGGATGACTACAAGTCAGTGAATTCTACTTGTCAGGTTCCAACTCTCGAATTAGACGATGGAACGTGCATCACTGAATCAATGGCTATTTGCCGTTATATTGAGGAACTTCACCCCGAACCAGTACTATTTGGCGAAAGCTCTATAGACCGAGCCTTGATTGAAATGTGGAGTAGACGAGCAGAGTTTATGGGTTATTTGCCAGCGGCTGATGTCCTGAGAAATTCCAGTCCTATTTTTAAGGACCGTGGCGTTCCTGGAGTTCCAGACGGAGTACCGCAAATTCCCGCATTAGCTGAGCGTGGCCGTGGTTCTCTTTCTCGTTTTTATGATCATTTTGAAATACGATGTGGAATTTCTCAATACATTGCAGGTAGTAACTTCTCCGTGGCTGATATCACCACCTTCATAGCAATAAGGTTTGCAATCCAAATTGGTGTTGAAGTCCCTGATAGCTGCAAAAATCTTCACCGTTGGTTTGAGGAGATAGCCTCTCGACCAAGTGCAAATTGATTACGGAAAGGTTTTCAATTTGATATCGGGGGGGGTGTTTATATGAGCATTGAAACTCGTTTCACTAGGAGAGAAGGTGGCGAATATGCCTACGCCATTGAGTCAACCAAGATTAAGTTTGGTGTGGGAGTCATCCGCGAGTTAGGTTGGGAAGCTAAATCTCTTGGTATGACCCGTGTAGCTATCTACACCGACCCCCAAGTCACAAAATTAGAACACTTCTCAACTGCTATTCAATCAGTTCGAGATTCTGGAATTGATTTTGAAGTTTACGATGAGGTTGAAGTTGAACCCACAGACAGATCATTTACAGCCGCATCTAAATTTGCAATTGAAGGTAAATTTGATGGATTTGTGTCAATAGGCGGCGGGTCAGTAATAGATACGACAAAAGCAAGTAATCTGTATAGCAACTACCCTGACGAACTTTTAACATACGTAAACTTACCGGTAGGATTAGCAAAACCAGTTCCCGGGAAACTTATGCCACATATTGCCTGCCCAACTACTTTTGGTACGGCCAGCGAATGCACCGGAATTGCTATATTTGACATAATTGAAATGGAGATGAAAACCGGCATAGCTCACCAAGCTCTCACACCGACACTGGGGATGCTTGACCCCAACGCACTTATGAGTTTACCACGACCTGTTATTGCGTCGAATGCTTTTGATGTTTTTAGTCATGCTATTGAATCGTTAACTGCAAAGTCCTACACGGACAGGATTGCACCTGAATCTCCTGACAAGAGACCACTGCTGCAGGGGGCTAACCCATACAGCAATGTTTCTTGTAAAGAAGCAATTCGATTAATCGGGGAAAACTTAGAGCTAGCTCTTGCTGACCCAAACGTGGTAACAGCGAGAGAGCCTCTCATGCTTGCAGGTATGCTTGCAGGTATAGGTTTTGGTAATGCTGGATGTCATGTACCACATGCCATGTCATATGCAGTGGCAGGCCTCGTACAAGACTATTTCCCGGAGGGATGGTCGAGTGATCACCCTATGGTTCCTCACGGAATTTCAGTCATTCTAAATGCCCCTGCAGTCTACCGTTTAATTGGATCCACATTACCTAGTCAGCACCTGGAGGCAGCAAAGTCAATGGGAGCAGATGTGAGAAATATACCTAATGAACGTGCAGGAGACATATTAGCTGAGCAAGTTATTAAACTAATGAAAATAGCAGGTATGCCAAACGGTCTCTCCGATATCGGGTACAATGACTCAGACATTGAAGCTCTAACTGAGAGAACACTGATGCAGAAACGACTTCTAAATATCTCTCCTTTAGAAATGTCAAAAGAAACTCTTCAAACCCTTTTTAAAGATTCAATGCGATACTGGTAAATTTTAAGGGAGGTTATATACGATATGGCGGTCAAATTATATGCAATGACCTGTGGTTGGATAAGTTCTGACTTAGACATAATGTTGCTTGGAAAACCAGGCAAAATTCGATTTCCCGTACCAACCTATTTGATAGAACATCCAAAAGGCCGTGTATTGTTTGATACTGGGTTGCACCCTGATGTACAGCACGACATTGCGGGGAGAGTCGGTAAAACTTTAGCAAACATGTTCCAAGTTGAATTTCGACCTGGCGAGGAAATCAAAGCTAGACTGGAAAATCTTCATATAGACGTTAATTCGATAAACTTTATAATAAATTCGCACTTACATTGGGATCATACCGGTGGCAATGAGTTAATTCCCAATGCCAAGGTTGTGATACAAAAAAAAGAGTGGGAGGCTGGACACCTCCCTGAAATGATACACTCCAATGGATTCAATCCTCAGGATTATAATCATGGCCACCAGATATTTCAGATAGAGGGTGAGCATGATCTATTCGATGACGGTAGCGTAATTACTGTGCCAACTTACGGGCATACACCCGGTCATCAGTCTTTAAAGGTCAGACTTCAGAGTGGGGATGTAATCTTAGCAGCTGACGCTTGTTACTTCCGGCAAACCATACAGAATCTCCACCTACCCAGTATAGTTCATAACGAACACCAAATGCTTCAATCTCTTAAGAAACTCCGAAAACTTCAAGCGGCCGGAGCGCGAATTTTCTATGGGCACGATCCAGAGTTCTGGCATGACGTCCCCCAGGCACCACATCAAATTACTTGATCAAACGTTCTTTACTGTATTTTTGATTCAGATCGACTAACTAATATTTTAAATAGTCTTTCGAGAAATGACTTAGAGACCACCGTTGGCAACTTCAGGTTTTCTTTTAAACACGCTAGTTTCAATGCACTCTCAGTAGCGGTGCCTCTCAATCCATCAACACGTTCATTATAATACCCTAACTCTCTTAAAAGTCGCTGCAGTACAACTACTGGTTGGTAAAAATTAAGGATCCTTAGAGGCAACGGAGCCTCTCGTTCAATTTGACCTGTAAAAGTTTCCTTGTCTTTAGTATTTTTTTTATCCGCGTAAGTTTGAAGCACGGCATCTTTATCACCCAATAATTTTAGCGAAAGCGTATTTATATTATCTTCTGCTTGCTTCGCAATTTTGTCTTCTGCACCGTGGGTAACCAGTGTTAACCATTTTATTGCTTCCTTGAAATCTCTTTTAATGCCCCATCCATTCGCTAATAAAATAGCGAGATTATTTTGAGCCGGCTGGTATCCTTGTATAGCGGCTTGCCTGTACATAGCTGCCGCAACCTTAAAATCTCGTTCTAACCCTAAACCTAACTGGTACATAATTCCAAGGTTATATTGGGCAACGGCCAGGCCACTATTTGCAGCTTTCTGATACCACTCTATTGCCAACACATAATTTCTTTCTACACCAAATCCATTTTTATATAAATTACCAATATTGTTCTCTGCAAATTTACTACCACCCTTAGCAGCTTCCTGATAATAGGCCAGAGCTTGATCGTAATCCCGAGGAACCCCAAGACCGTCTTCATATAACGTACCTATATTATACTTAGCCTCTATAACACCCGACATCGCTGCTTTCTCATACCACGCAGCGGCAGTGGCGTAGTTTTGTGTAACTCCTAAACCTAAATCATAGGCTACCCCAAGTTCATACTGAGCGGGAGGAAAGCCTCGACTTGCTGCTGAACTAATATTCTCTATAGCAGAACCAATAGTCGGTGGGCCTATTTCTCCATTAGCCAAAATGGCCGCTAAAACTAGCTGTGCCTCCACAACATTGCTCGCAGCTGATAAGCTATACCAATGCGTGGCAGCGTTTACATCTCTTTTAACACCAAATCCGTTGTCATAAAGTGTTCCTAAATTATATTGTGCATCAACATCGCCATAATTAGCCAGCGCAAACCAAACTTTATAAGCGCTTATGTATTCACCCTTCAAATAGGCTGAAAATGCCTCAAAATAATTAGAAACAGATTTATCTTGAGCATAACCTATTGGTGTGACGAAGTTACTAGTCACAATAATCACTAAAGCAAAAATCTTAAGAAGGTATTGATAATTCATTAATCAACATTGCATAGATCTTACTAATTTGTATCCATTAAAAATCAGCGATTATTCAACCAGTGAGATAAAGGAGACTAGCGAAATGAGATACGAAAAGATAGATTACTCACTAAAATATAAAAATGCATTTTGCTGTCGGCTATTTACATATTTGAGGAAGAAGTAATTAAAGCTTAATTTAAATATTTTTGTAATAATAAGATAGAAACATATGCGGTTAAAAAATAAAATTGCTCTTATTGCTGGAGCAGGCTCAGTTGGGCCTGGTTGGGGTAATGGTAAGGCTACTGCCGTAGCTTTTGCTCGCGAAGGAGCTAAGGTATTTGCAGTAGACGTAAATCTAGACGCACTGGAAGAAACTCATCATATAATTACGTCAGAAGGGGGGGCGTGTGAAAAACTTGTATGTGATGTAACTATTGCAAATGATGTATCCAAAATGATTTCTAGTTGTATTACAACTTTTGGTCGGCTTGATATCCTAATAAATAATGTGGGCGGATCTGTTCCAGGGGATCCTGTGAGCCTAGAATACGAAGCTTGGAAAAAACAATTAGATTTTAACCTTTCCTCAGTATTTTTGGGCTGTAAATATGCTATCCCACACATGGAGAAACAGAATTACGGAGTAATTGTTAACATTTCATCAGTGGCCGGTCTCAGACATATTGGGAACGATCATGTGGGTTACGCGGCAGCAAAAGCAGGTCTAATCCAATTCAGTAAAGCAATTGCTGTCAAATATGCTAACGCCGGTATACGTTGCAACTCTATTTCTCCGGGACTAATGCACACACCACTTCTGGAAGCTCGTCTAGTCAATCAATATAGTTCAGGCAACAAAGATGATCTTATAAAAAAACGCTCGAAGCAGGTGCCTATGGGTCACATGGGTGAAGGTTGGGATGTTGCTTATGCAGCCCTTTATTTGTCTTCTGATGAAGCCAAATATGTTACAGCTATCAATTTAGTAGTAGATGGTGGCCTTACAGCAACTACTTCATAAAGCCTATAATCTTAATACGAAAGGCTCTTTCTTTGGAACGGGCTACTTGACGGGAGAAAAAACAATGACAAGGCCTGATAAATGGGATTTGCGCCTGCTAGGCTTAGCCGAACACGTTGCTGAATGGTCAAAGGACCCATCAACTAAAGTAGGTGCCGTGATAGCAGACAAAAAACACCGCGTTCTTTCTCTCGGATTCAATGGATTTGCTCGTGGTGTAAAAGATTTAGCACAAAGACTTGATGATAGAGAAACTAAGTATGACATGATAATTCATGCAGAAAGAAACGCCATATTGTTTGCAAATGCATCAGTAGATGGTGCAACTATTTACGTTTGGCCTCTGCTACCATGCGCCCAGTGTGCGGCAACAGTTATTCAGTCTGGGATTCAGGAAGTAGTAGCACCAAAAATTGACCCTGAACGAGCAAAAAGGTGGTCAGAACAGATTGACCTTGCACATACTATGTTTAAAGAAGCTGGTGTTGAAGTCTACGAACTGGAATCACCACTGAATATTTAAATGGCTAATTGTTTCACCGCATCAACCAATGTTGTTACTTCTTTTTCAGTAGTATCGTGTCGAGTCACTAAACGTATGGTACAAGGCTTATCGGAAACGGCAGATACTGTTTCCGGCCAATCATAAAATTTAATACCTTCTCTACGAAGAGCAAAAACCCAACGCCCAGGCAAACGGATAAATAACTCATTAGCACCTCCGTAGTTAACAAGTTTAACATCCGAGCACGTTCGAAGATTCTTAGCTAATATCGAACACATATTATTTGAATGGCGAGCCATTTTTAACCATAAACCTTGTTCTATGTAAGCATCTAATTGTGCTGAAATAAACCGCATTTTTGACGCTAATTGCCCCGCACGCTTGTGTCGAAATGCCATTTCCTGAGACAGTTCTGGGCGAAATAAAATGATTGCCTCAGCACCTAATGCCCCATTCTTTGTAGCGCCAAATGAAAGTATGTCTACACCAGACCGCCAAGTTAGGTCCGCTGCACTCTCAGGTTTATTTCCACTTTCCAAAGCGACGACAGCATTAGCAAATCGGGCTCCATCCATATGAACGGAAAGATTAGCGCCATGCGCTATCTCACAAAGCTCCGATATCTCATCGGCGGAATACACTGCACCGAATTCACTCACTTGTGTGATGCTTAATACAGAAGGCTGCACCGCATGAACAAACCCTGAGGCTGAATCTGCTATACATTTTTGCAGTTGATTCGCCTCAATCTTGCCAGCTTTTCCTCGAATCGGAATTATCTTTGCCCCACCGGTGAATAATTCGGGAGCACCACACTCATCCTGCATTATGTGTGAATTTTCCTCTGCATAGATAGCTCCATACGGCGGGCATAAGACTGAAAGTGCCAAAGCGTTCGCAATAGTTCCAGTGAGTACAGGGAAAACTTTCACATCTTGTTCAAACAATTGAGAATATTTAAATTCCAATCCCTCGGAAATACCATCTTCACCATATCCAGAAGCTGGCCCTTGATTAGCCTTAGCTATAGCAGCCATGATTTCGTTAGCTACTGTAGCAATATTATCGCTCCTAAAATCCATTTTTAAACCTTTAAGTTATGTTTGCAAAACTTCTTATATCTATAGCGACTTCTCTGAATTTGTGTGTGTGAGAAGATAATTTATAAGCATTAAACTCATCAACCTTACTATTTGATACGGCTAGAATTAACCACACTAGATCAGGCTCCCATGCCATAGACAGGTCACGATTTGACGGCAATGGTTTACCATTCGGATGTGAATGATAATGCCCGATAATCCTTTGGTTGCTTTGTGATAAGGTTTTACCTGATAATTCACGCAATTCCACCATTAGCCTCAATCTTAATTCAGGATCAATTTCAAAATGCTTGGTTCGGTCTAATGATGTAACATTATCGCTTGCCTCGACGCGCGACACTAGAAGATCGTCATTACCACAATCGGTGCCAATTAAAAAACCACACACTTCCTCAGGATAAAATTCTTGTGCCTGATGAATAATCGCATCCAAATCTTCGGAGCTAAGTAATAGCATTGTCATACAAATTAAAGCTATTGCTGGCCTTGATTAGCTAGATGAATTTCGCCAAGTACAGATCCATCTACCAAACTGACTATCATAATTTTATCTATACTTTGAGCATTTCTCCAATGAAGTATTAATCGATCGTTTTCGGCTAATATGTGAAGCAACTGCCAATTATTGCCCTTCTGGAAGTTATTCAACTGAACTTTAAATCTGTCTGACTTTGCAATAAGATCCGTGATTTTCGCGTCAGCAACTGAAGATGTCTTATTTTCTTCTGCGGAGTAGTTCATTGACTCTGATACATCTTCTGATTTCTGCATTATTTTGACGCCGATAACAACTAATCCAGCAACAATTAATATACCCATAAATATTACGGCAAATTTTAAAAAAGGAATCATTTGAGTTAGTTGTTCCTACATTGTTCAATTAGATATGAAAAAGGTAACGATATTGAAAAGTGGTGGCAAATTATACAGCTTTCGTACTTCAGAGGTTCGAACAAGACTAGATAAGTTGCTTTCCACCACCTTCCCTGAATTATCTCGCAATCGTCTTAAATCCCTCATACAAGCGGGGCACGTTAATATCAATGGTAAAACGATAACTGAGGCATCTTATCGGGTCAAATCAATGTCTGATATTAGTCTGAAATTGGAGCCTGTTAAGAAACTTACCACCGTAGTACCTCAGAACATACAACTTGATATTCGATATGAAGATTCAGACTTAATTGTTGTAAACAAACCTCCGGGCTTAGTGGTGCATCCAGCTCCTGGCAACCCAGATAACACTCTAGTAAATGCGTTACTTGCCCACTGTGGTTCTAGTTTATCGGGTATAGGCGGGATACAAAGGCCAGGAATTGTACATAGACTAGACAAGGAAACGAGCGGTCTATTGATAGCAGCAAAAAATGATAGCACTCACATTGGTCTGAGTTATCAATTTCAACAACATACCCTTGACCGAATATATATTGGCTTGGTGTGGGGGTCACCTAGCCCAAGAGAAGGAATTCTAGTAGGCAATATTGGTCGCAACCCTAGGAATCGGAAAAAGATGTCTGTATTAGAAAGGGGTGGTCGCGTCGCCAAAACACATTACCGTGTCCGCGAACATTTAGCGGATGGCCATTGGTCTCTCATTGAGTGCCGTCTGCAAACAGGCCGCACTCACCAAATTCGTGTACATATGTCTAAGGAAGGTCACTCTCTGGTAGGTGATCCGCTGTATGGAAACAGAAGAAGTAACTTAAGCAAAAACCTCCCAACAACTGCTGCAAATGCACTTAAGAATTGGAACCGTCAGGCGTTACACGCTTACTCTCTTGGCTTTACACACCCCACTCGACAGGAACGTATTTTTCTAGAATGCGATCCACCCCCAGACATGCTTAAATTACTGGAATCAGGGCGTTCCTAAATAAGTATATCCCTTTTAGCATGGTTTTTAAGAATACCGAAAGCGACACTCTCAGATAATGCCTAAGCCACAAAGGGATCTTTCACCAATATAGTATCTTCGCGCTCAGGACTAGTAGATAGCATAGCCACTGGCGACTCGATTAATTCCTCTATGCGTTTTATATATTTGATAGCATTTGCAGGAAGTTCGGCCCAACACCTTGCTCCGCGAGTACTTTGATTCCAACCATCAAAGGTTTCATATATAGGTATCGCCGAAGACTGATCTTTTGACTGGGTGGGAAAATAGTTAATTTTTTTCCCGTTCAATTTGTAGCCAATACAGACTTTTAAGGACATCATTCCATCAAGAACATCTAGTTTTGTTAAAGCTATGCCGTCAATTCCTCCTGTTTTTACTGCCTGACGAACCATTGTAGCATCGAACCACCCACATCGCCTTTTACGCCCCGTAACTGTACCAAACTCATTACCCCTTATTCCTAATCCTTCGCCAATATCATCATTCAACTCTGTAGGGAACGGACCAGAACCCACTCGCGTAGTATAGGCTTTAGTAATACCTAATACGTAACCGATAGCATTTGAGCCAATACCACTACCAGCAGCAGCTTGGCCGGCTAAAGTATTAGATGATGTTACGTAAGGGTAAGTGCCGTGGTCAATATCTAGCATTGCACCTTGAGCACCCTCAAAGAGTATCCGTTTGCCAGAACGCAACGCCGTATTAACCGAGCGCCATACCGGGTCAGCAAATGGCAGTATGCTAGGGGCAATTTCTTTGAGTTCTTCCAACAACAACTTTTTATCTACATCACTAATACCAAATCCACGACGCAACGCGTTGTGATGAAGTAATAACTCGTCAAGCCGACTTTCAAGCGCTGGCAATGAACCTAGATCACATACTCTAATAGCACGTCTACCGACTTTATCTTCATAAGCTGGCCCTATGCCACGCCCTGTTGTGCCTATCGTCTGGCCTCCCCTTGCTGTCTCACGTGCCTGATCTAACTCACGATGCAAGGGTAATATTAAACAAGCGTTCTCTGCGACCAAAAGAGATTGAGGATTAATGGTTACTCCTTTTGCTCTGATTTCTTCAATTTCACTTTTTAAAGCCCAGGGATCGATCACCACCCCATTACCGATAACTGACAACTTACCCCCTCTTACAACTCCCGAAGGTAGCAAGCTTAATTTGAATACATTATTGTCAATCACTAGAGTGTGGCCCGCGTTGTGACCTCCTTGAAACCGGACAATAACGTCGGCTCTTCTCGACAACCAATCAACAATTTTGCCTTTGCCTTCGTCACCCCACTGGGCACCTACAACCGCAACATTTGACATAAAATTCATTCCTCGGGCTGAACGCTGACAAGTCCCGCTTCAGTGTAAATATGGTCACATGCTAGACGACGCGCCTCTATCATATCTTCACTCGTAGAACCAAGTGCTGCAATCGTTATCCAACCTGCTTTTCTAAGACACTCAGCTACCGAGTACTCAGTACCATGAGGAATAAAAACTTTTTTTTCAGGCTTGTATTGTTTCACTGCTCGCAACAGCGTATCCATGTAAAGGGTACAACCTGTTGCGTCCTCAAAATTGCTACCATTAGAACTTATTTGATATCTCCCGCCTCGACCAAGCTCTCCCCGCACACCGTCGGCAAATAGAGTAAAACACACGCCTGTTTGATATTCGAACCCTCGACGTTCAACAGGGTCTATTGTAAGTTTGGATACAGGAGATGCTTGCATTATCAGTTGTGCGACTTCACAAAGTGAAGCGGCAGCGCGTCGTGCACTATCAGGAAGATCAAGTCCCAACAATGTTTGAATAGCAGAATCAGCGGCACCTGATGCTGTCAAAAGAGTGCTTAATTTGGAGGTTGCATCTCCACCAAACTTAGCAATACCGGCAAAATCTTTTCTATCGAGTGCGTTTCTCAAAGATAATTCAGATTCTTCACTAAGATTCAAATTCTCAATTACTGCCATCACTAAAGTTGGAGCATTTAGGTCGACCGTAAGGTTGCTCAAACCCAAGTTTGATAGAGCTTCAACGCTTAATAACACAACCTCGGCGTCAGAATGAGGCGAAATAGAACCAATGAGTTCGTACCCAACTTGCGCAAACTGCCGTTCTGGTCGAAGTTCACTGCCTTGTACACGCAGTACATCCCCACCATAACTTAAACGAAGTGGTCGTGGAGCTCGCAATAACCTAGTTGTTGCAATGCGTCCGACTTGGGGTGTCATATCGCTCCGAAGTGCCATCATTCGACGCGATATAGGATCCATTAGTCGAAAACTATGCTCAGAAAGACCGGCTCCTGGCCCACTTAATAAACTATCTTCAAATTCTATAAATGGTGGTTTTACACGCTCATAACCATAACTTTTAAAGGTATCAAGCAAAGTATTACCCAGATATGACTCCGTAGCCGCTTCTGGAGGTAATAAATCTTGAAGGCCAGCCGGCAATAATGATCTGCTAAATGAATGTTTCATAATCACAATGTTCTTACATACTTTACGGCTGCCCTCAAGCGCTGGGCAAGTATACTTCATGCCTTTTTAGCATTATTTATTCATCAATATGGCCTATTTTTGATAAGGTTTAGCAATAAGTACCCGATTTATCGGTTATCAGAGTTTCAATTTATTACTTATCTAAAAGAAAAAAGTATATTAACCTCTTGATTTTTATCCGTTTATTGCCCATATGTTTGGTGTAATTGATTTACATGGGCTAGTTTTAGCTTAGACTTGTCATCTTTTGACGTGTTTGAGACGTATAATAGCTTTAGAGGCCTTGGTGCTCTTCTCTTGTTCTCCCGTATTGTAACTTGTGTAAAGGGATTATGGAAATATGGTAGCGAGTTATCCAACTATCCGCGATCAGAATGGTGTTTCTCAATATTTACGAGAAATACGCCAGTTCCCCATGCTAAAAGCAGACGAAGAGTTCATGTTGGCAAAACGCTGGCGCGGCCATGATGATGCCGACGCTGCCCATCGTATGGTTACAAGCCATTTACGCTTGGTCGCAAAGATCGCCATGGGTTATAGGGGATACGGCCTGCCAATAGGCGAACTTATTTCAGAAGGTAATGTCGGATTAATGCAAGCTGTAAAGCGGTTTGACCCAGATCGTGGATTTCGCCTAGCAACTTACGCTATGTGGTGGATTAGAGCATCAATTCAGGAATATATTCTTCATTCATGGTCGTTAGTTAAAATGGGAACCACAGCTTCACAAAAGAA
Organism: uncultured Rhizobiaceae bacterium; assembly: GCA_964427515.1. GTDB lineage: Bacteria > Pseudomonadota > Alphaproteobacteria > UBA828 > UBA828 > CAYRUX01. Next base: position 17,560 of record CAYRUX010000156.1, on the reverse strand, counting down.
ATTATTTTTTAATCTACGTAAACTGAAGGGTTATTTATCAGCAATTGACGATGGAGATTTATCGCCGGAAAATGTGGAGTATATTGCGTCTGCTTTGAATGTTCCAGAGCAAGATGTGATTTCCATGAACAGACGTATGTTAGGCCCAGACCAATCTCTAAACACCCCGGTTGGTGAAGACGGTGGTGGTGAATGGCAAGACTGGCTAGAGGATCCAGGTGAAAATCAGGAAAAGGTAGTTCTAGAGAATGATGAATTTGCCCGTCGAGGAGCACAACTGGCCCGTGCTATGGATGTACTAAATGATCGTGAAGAACATATTTTAAGAGAACGACGACTAAAAGAAGAGCCAGCAACACTGGAACAGTTGAGTAAAGTTTACAATATCTCCCGAGAGCGGGTTCGCCAAATTGAAGCTCGAGCATTTGAAAAACTTCAGAAAACTATGCAGGCCGAATGCTCAGCTACAAGTGAAGACTGATGTATACGGATTAGATACAAAACCTTCAAATAAGAACTTCATCGAAGTTTCACCTTTATAAATACACTAACTACCTCGGAAAGTTATGAGTTCAACTCAACCACTCTTGGCACGTCGAACTTTAGTATTTTCTATCCAAATATGTTTGGATAGAAAATTGTTTAAGCAATATTAACTAAATTGCATTCGAGCCATTCATTATATTTACTGGTAAAAAGCTTTATTCTATTTAGCCCGTTAAGCGGGCTAATATCTACAAATTAAACCAGACACTACCCTTTTGAACCAGTCCGCAAGAGTATTTAGGTTAGCCATATGAGCTTAAACAATAAACCTAGATTTATTTTTCTCAATATTGGCCATGCGTACGATCACCTATTTATGCTCCTTTATCCAACAGTAGTACTAACACTTGAAACAGAATTCTCACAATCGTATGGCGACTTACTTTCACTTTCGATACCCGGCTTTATAGCATTTGCTTTTGGAACGATACCGGCTGGGTGGCTAGGTGATCGATGGAGTAGGTCAAAAATGATTGCAATATTTTTTATTGGGATAGGAATCTCTGCTATATTTACTGGTCTTGCTAGGACAGAACTAGAAATTAGCATAGGACTTTTCTTTATTGGGTTATTTGCCTCAATATATCATCCAGTTGGTATTTCTATGGTCGTACAGAACCAAGAAAAAGTCGGACGACTACTAGGTATTAATGGTGTGTGGGGAAATATGGGAATAGCTGCTGCAGCCTTCGTAGCAGGAGGTTTGGGAAGCTGGATATCCTGGAAAGCAGCTTTTTATATACCAGGGGCTATTTCAATAATTACCGGAATAATTTATATTTGGGTCTCGCGTTCTTGGCGTTTAGATGAAAAAATTGCTGGCTCGAAAACACCAGACGCCTTTAACTCAATCTCTTTATCTAAGGAATCCCGAAAAACAATTCTGTTAGTAATTATTATATTAGCTATAGCAGCATTTCTTATCGGCTTAGTTTTTCAAACGAGCACAATTGCCCTGCCTAAATTGTTTGATGAAGGCCTTAACTCTATAACATCATCACCGCTTGGTGTGGGTGGCATAGTAACACTAGTAGTGACGGTGGCTGCTTTTGCACAGATAGGTGCCGGTCATCTAATTGACAATTTCTCACCTAAGGTTATATGGATAGTTGCGCTATTCTCACAAGTACCTCTGCTCGTGATAATGGGCATTATCACTGATATCCACTTAGTTATTACAACATTTTTAGCCCTAATTATCATATTTGGGGAAATTCCAATTCAAGACGCGCTTCTTGCAAGAAATACACCTGAACACCTAAGGTCGAGGGTGTATGGAATTAAGTTTTCACTCGCTCTTGGAGCTAGCGCCCTTGCGGTACCGATAGTGTCTGTATTTCATGGAACCAGTGGAGGCTTCTCCTGGCTGTTTGGTTTGCTCGCACTTTGCGCACTTGTAGTTGGAATTTTAGCTCTTTGGTTGCCAGGAAGGTTTCATAACTTAGCCAAGGCTAACTCAACTTTAAATTAATTTAGTAGCCTCTCAAGTTATAAAAATTCAAACACCTAAGCAAAAATCAGATTGGAACGAAGTAATGAACTTCTAATAATAAACATCCTTGCTCCGATTTAAAAGGTCCATGATGTGTGTTAGGCGGTCGGCATGCATAAGTTGGAGTAATAAAGCTTTTTCCACCATTTCCTTGCGAATTACTTCCAACGACTAAATCACCGGATAACAAGTATACTTCTTCCCAATACTTATGACTAAACGGTTTCTCAGTAAAAGCACCAGGTTGAAAACGTAGTAGGCGTGTACGATGTCCCCTTTCAATCTCTTCTTTTAACATTCCAGACAATATTTTTTCTTCAATACCAACAGGATATCCTTCCGGAACTTCCCATCCCTCATCCAAATTTAGTCTTTCAAACTCAAGGTGCTTCTTATGAACAACCATATGTTTATTTCCAATGTACTATTTTAATTTGTCCAGTGACCCCTCTAAACTGTAACTTTCCATCATACGTTCTACCAAATCTGTTGCAGGAGCCCAATCAAATGTTCTGTACGAATTTCCTTTTACTATAAAACTAGCGCCTGAATAAAACATTTCATATTGTACATGTCTTGATGCAAACTCACTTCCAACTGCATCCCACGCAAGTTTAAAAAATTTCACTCTATCTTCAGGTGAATAGATGGGTGAACCTTGAGTGCTCTCGATATATTTTGCCACCTCAGGGTTTGTAAAATCTTCCACAGAAGAAGGCAACATAATCATACCTCCACCAGCTAACTCTCTTAAAGTAGCGATAACCTTCGGATATAATTGTTGAGTTTGAACTTGCGCAGCGTACAAGATATGAGTATCTGGAACAAAATATTTTCCAACTTTTTGTCCCTTAACCTCCATAGTAGTAATTAAAGATTCTATTACCGCCGCATCAGATGCCAGCTGACCCAACATTTCCCGAACAGATGGAAAATCAATAATCCCGTTTGTCTCCGCAATTTTATGCGCTACCCCAAGAAGAAACCGCATTTTTACTTTTAGACGAATTTGGCACTGGTAATTCTGATGCACATGAGATGGTGTACGGTGGAACTGCTGAGCACACATCTCCACATCCCCCGCAATAAAAACTCTTTCCCAGGGAACTTTTACATTATCGAAAAAGAGGATGGCATCATTTTCGTCAAATCTACATGAAAGTGGATTATCAAATTCAGAAATTGCAGCTTCCTCATAAGATTTCCTTGATAAAACTTTTAGACCTTTTTGACACATCGGGATTACAAAACTGATTGCGTATGGTGCTTCATTCTCTTTTAAAGGGTGAATGGTAGTCACCCAAACTTCGTTTGACATAATACTACTAGTGCCCAACATTTTGGCACCGTGAACTGTAATGCCTTCCGAATCCTCATCTACCAAACGGGCTGTAAGCAATGTATTATCCTGCTCACCAGCACTTTTTGACCGGTTGGCCTGTGGGTTGATGATAACGTAAGAAAGATAGAGGTCATTATCACGAGCATAACTAAAATAATCCATAAGGGCGCTCGCACGGGTATGATTCCACTGATCAAAATATTCCAAACCCATACCCATTCCAGCGAGGCCAGACGCAACATGGGCAGGTGAACGGCCAAGAAACCCATAATGACATGCAGCCCAAGCCTCTAGTGCATTTCTCCTAGAAACCAATTGCTCGTAGCTCTCCGACAGCTGCCAACAACGGTTAACTCTATTTCCCGAACCTGGCGACACAAAAGTAAGCGCGTCAACATTTTCTGGTCGGGCCTGAAAATCATAGAGAGAAGCTGATGTTTGAACGGCTTTTCGGTAAGCAGGGTGTGTCGTCACATCTTCAATTTGCTTCCCCCTGAGAAAAACTGCTCTACCATCTTGTAAAGCTTTGAGATGCTGCTCACCGGTTTTTATCATGGCTGTTCCTCCTGTCTCCATAAAAAACCATTAATAATTTTACCACGTTATATTTCCAACTGAATTATCAACCATAATTTGTGCATATTATAGTTATGCCCATTCTTATAATTTTAACTTATCGAGTAGAGGAGGCCATTTATCTTTCCAGGGTCTTGCAGACTCAAAGTTCTTACACGCTCTAAGAACCATCGAATCATCCAAATGTCGACCCACAACTTGAAGGCCGACCGGAAGACCATTTTGCGTAAACCCAGCTGGAACTGAAGCTGCCGGTTGGCCAGTCATATTGATTGGGAATGTGAAAGACAGCCACTGAAAGGGAGGAACTATCTGACCATTTACCTTTTCCAATCCCTGTGTATTCACAGCAAATGGTGGGACTGTAAGTGTTGGAGTCAAAAATAGATCAAAATCTGCCATAAACGAAGCCATCCTGTTAGCAATTGCTTTCCTTCCCATTACAGCAGTGGTTAGTTCTTCCGCTGTCCAAGGCCGTTGAAGGAATTCAACTAGGTGGGGCGTCATCTTATCGCCATGACAATCTACCAACTTTCGCATACCCACCAGGTCACTTTCCAACGCAACTAATCCCCAAAAAGTAACATACGGGTCATCCCAACCTGGGTTAATCTCTTCTACTGTACAACCGAGATCTGTTTCAAAAACTTTTACTGCTTCCTCTACAACTTCACGAACTTCCGGATCAACAGCCACATACCCGAGGTCAGGGCTATAGGCAATACGAGCTCCTTTTAAATCACCTTCAAGGCAACCCATCCAACTGAGATCACCTGAGGGCAAACTATGCCGATCTCGCATATCAGGACCAGATATTACTGACAACATAAGTGCGCTATCAGTTACAGTCCGACTCATCGGACCAATACATTCTAGTCCTTCCCAGCTCGAAACCCCAGGCAATGTTTCGTCTTTCGTACCTGGCCATAGAGGAACTCGCCCCATAGAGGCTTTAACTCCCACTATACCACTAAAGGAAGCAGGAATTCTTACTGAACCACCGCCATCACTACCAAGTGCCAAAGGCCCCATACCTGACGCTACTGCTGAGCCCGAACCAGCACTAGACCCTCCTGGAGTAAGATCTAAATTCCATGGATTTCGTGTTGTTTCGAATACAGGATTATGCCCAACACCACTATACCCAAATTCTGGAACGTTAGTTTTCCCAATAACTATAGCACCGGCATCACGTATTCTCTCTACCACGATATCGTCTACATTACCCCTAAAGTCTTGGTAGACTGAAGAACCTGATGCAGTTGGCAGATCTTTTGTAAAAATAAGATCTTTGACGCCGATAGGAACACCCGCAAGAGGACCTGGGTTCTGACCAGACTGCAGTGTCTTCTCTAACCGTTTTGCAACCTCTAACGCCTCGTCAAATCCTGTAGCACAGAACGCGTGTAATTTTGGTTCTAGTTGCTCTGCTCTATCTATAACCGCTTCAATAACCTCTGTGGGCATAATTTCCCTATTTCGGACCTTTTCTGACAATGTCACTGCATCCATACGGCAGATGGCATTCTTATTCGGCATATTGTCTGTCCTCCAAAATTGCTAAGATTAAACTATTAATATCAAACCAGATGAAGTCACCAATTCAGAACATATCAGTTTGATAATAAGAGAAACACAAGAAGACATAATAAAGTGTAAAACTCGGCAAGGATATTGTATTTTAAAAACTGTTAACATAACCATATTATTATCTTTTGCTATTAAATCGACATTTCGCCACCCCTAAGCAAATATTGGGTTACCTTCGTCATTTGGGCGATACTCTTTAGATTCATTTATCTAGCTAATTAAATATAGTATTAATAACCTATGCCTCTTCGGCTTAAGAGCAGTTGCTCGCTTAACTATTCAAAACCTCTACTTGAAACTAGAGAAAATGATACGGCATTAAAGAAGTTATTATGAGGGTCAGTAGTAAGAATGCCTAATAATCGTAATATAGAACTTTGTCGCAGCCTTCTTTTTACTCCAGCTACTCAAATTGATAGATTTAAAAAAGCTCTTTCGGGAGAAGCCGATGTTGTTTGCTTGGATTTAGAAGACGGGGTTTCGCCAGACCACAAGGATATGGCCAGAAAAAAAGCTATTCCTACGCTTTTCGAGGAAGATAACCGATGCTTCGCGACTAAAGCGCTAAGAATAAATCCTATAAAAACGCAAACTGGTATGCGTGATATGTTGGCGTTATGTGAATTTGGTCAAGCTCCATCAGTAATTCTTTTACCAAAAGTAGATTCACCGGAAGAAGTTCTTTGGGTATCAGAAATTTTGGACGAAGTTGCATACACAGACACTAACTTGTTTGTCATCATCGAGACTACAAAAGGTCTCGAAGGAGCACTGGAAATAGCTAGTACATCACCTCGAATATCAACTCTACTTTTTGGCGCTGCTGATCTTTCTGCAGAGCTGGGTTCCTCACAAGACTGGGAAGCACTTCATTATGCCAGAGGACGCATAGTTCATGCTGCATCCAGTGTAGGTTTAAATCTAGTCGATGTTCCGCATCTAGATATAAAGGATAAGTCAAACCTTAAAAATTACGCTTGTCTTGCTCAACGCATGGGGTTCTCTGGTAAAGCGGCCATACACCCTTTGCAAATTCCAATCATTAACGAAATATTTTCACCTTCAAGTGAAACTATTGCATATGCTCAAAAGGTTATTACCGCTTATGAAAATAGTGCGACTGGCGTAACTTTGCTTGATGGCAAGGTAGTCGAAATACCAGTCGTAAAGGCGATGCGCCGGGCATTACTAATTGCTGAGAAGATTTCAACAAGCAATAATTGAACCCCGATTATAAACATTTAATTATCCAAACAAGAAGGAATGGTAGATTATGGTAGCCAATATGAAAAAAGTGGGGGAGAACCGATTTAGGGAAGATTACGGGCGTTACTATGAAGATTTTGAAGTTGGACATATTTATGAGCATCGGCCTGGCCGCACCATAACTCAAGCTGACAATACGTGGTTTACTTTGCTTACAATGAATAAACATCCACTACATTTTGATTTGGATTACGCAAAAAATAGCGAATTCGGAAAACCTCTAATAAACAGCGCGTTTACATTAGCAGTTGTGGCGGGCATGAGCGTTTCTGATGTTAGCCAAAAGACTATCGCCAACCTGGGTTGGGATGATATAAAATTAGTTGCCCCGGTTTTTGCCGGAGATACAATCTACGCAGAATCTGAAGTTTTGACTAAGCGGGAATCAAAATCTCGCCCAAATGCTGGAATAGTTAAAGTAAAAACAACAGGACATAAAGAAGATGGAACAGTATTTATGACCTATGAGAGAAATATGCTAATACCAAAACGCGGTCACGCGGTTGATGATCACGCACCTCTATACTAACATTCAAAGATGCAGCTCCTTTACCTTAGTGGCTCCAGTATTGAGCAAAAGTTTGCTACAGCAGTTCCACCCATATTAAAAATTCCTCCTAAAGCAGGGTTTTTAATCTGCACACCGTCTGCACTACCGGTAAGCTGCTTTGAAGTGAGAACATGCATTGAAACGCCGGTAGCTCCGATGGGGTGACCCTTTGATTTCAACCCCCCAGAGGGGTTTACTGGCAATTTACCATCCATTTCTGTCCAACCTTCATGTATTGCCATAGCACCCTTTCCCCTTGGTGCTAATCCCATAGCCTCATATTCCAGTAGTTCCGCGATAGTAAAACAATCATGGGTTTCAACAAAATCAAGATCATCTAATCCTATTTTGGCGTCTCCTAGCGCCCTATTCCAAGCATGCTCACAGCCATCTAGTCGCAAAATATCTCGGCTACTCATCGGCAAGAAATCGTTGACATGTGCTGCAGCTCTAAACACTACCGCTTTCTTCATAGAGAGAGCATCCTCTACGCTACACAAAATTACTGCAGCCGCCCCATCGGAAACAAGTGAACAGTCAGTCCGTTTTAACGGTCCCGCTACTAGAGGATTCTTCTCGGATACATTTCGACAAAAATCATAGCCCAAGTCCCTCTGTATTTGTGCTAGCGGGTTACTAGCACCAGCCTTATGATTTTTGGCAGCAATCTTGGCGAGTGCGTCTGTTTGATCACCGTAAAGTTGAAAATAATTTTCTGCTATTGTTCCAAATACGCCGGCAAAACCACCTTCAATATCGGCTTCCTCTTTCACATATGATGCTTTTAAAAGGTTATCCCCTACTTCCTTACCAGACGTATCGGTCATCTTTTCCACACCAACCACTAGGACAAAACGAGCACGCTTGGCTAAAATTGAATTAATTCCCTGATGTATTGCAGCACTACCAGTTGCGCATGCGTTTTCAACCCGAGTTGCAGGAACAAACCTAAAATTTCTATCGGCTTGCAAAGCTAGAGAAGCACTAAACTCTTGGCGTGAAAAGCCTGCATTGCAATGACCTACAAAAATTTCGTCAATATCCTTTGCTTCTAAACATGAGTCACTAAGCACATCCTTTATAGATCGAACAATAAGGGACTCCACGTCGTCATTCTCGTGTTTTCCAAAAGGTGTATGGCTCCAACCAACAATGCATGCTGTCATAAAATTCCTCCTTAAAAATCATGTTGTAATATCGCCCCCAAACATCCTCCCTACAAGAGCTGATTTACTTATAATTGATATTTATATTTTTCTGTAATGTTATCTGTTCCAAACTAATAAACCATTTTCACTTTTTGGTTTCGTCCCAGCCATGCAGCACCACTGATAGTTTCCGCATCTGATCCGTATCGTCCAATTACCTGCACCCCAACTGGCATACCATTTGGCCCAGTTAACATCGGAATATTAACCACCGGAACGCCAATTGACGTCCAGAGCAAACAAAAGTTTGGACTACCGGTATTATGTAAACCGAGCGGTGCCTCCCCAGAGCTCGCAGGAGCTATCGCAAAATCGAAATTGTCCATAAGAGCATTAAAACCCATGCGCATTTGTTGAAGAGCATCATAATTAGCCAAATATGTTTTAGCGTTAAGGGAAAGACCTTTGACGATCCATTCCCTTAGAGTATCTGAAATACGATCAGCACCCGAAAAAAAGCGATCACCTAAATTGTATGCCATGTCTTGTGCCAAAAGTTCTTGCGAGACCTGAAACACATTATTATATAACGCTGGCATCTCAATAGTTGGCGCCGATAACCTTGTCGCCAATTGGTCAAATAGATTCTTACTACTGTCCTCTAATTGTGGCCAGGCATAGTCTCTTAAAAATTCTATTTTTGGCTTGGCTAAAGATGTGTTTTCTACAGCAGTAACTAGATTCGACGGCAACGCGCCCTGACTTGCTGAATCAATTCCATCATCGCCAGATAGAATATCAACAATTAGAGCCAGATCTTCAGCCGAACGCCCAAATACTCCTATATGATCAAATAGATGAGACAGTCGTAATACACCGGTACGGGGAATTAGCCCCCAACTTGGTTTAAAGGCCCAAGCGCCGCAGAAAGACGCCGGGCGAATTACTGAGCCAACCGTTTGACTTCCGAGCGCTAATGGAATGGTGCCACCTCCAACGGCAGCTCCCGACCCACTCGATGAACCTCCAGGTGTTCTGTTTAAATCATGAGGATTCCTTGTATTAGTAGGGGTGTGAAACGCACACTCTGTGGTCTTTGTTTTACCAAGAATTACTGCACCCTCCGAAATCAATCTGCTAACAACCGTAGCATTTTTAATTGGCTGGCGCCCTCCATCAGTAGCCACACCATTTTCTGTTAGAAATTGCTCTGTGTCGATTATGTCTTTTACTCCTACACCCACCCCGGCTAATTTACCTTTATGCGATACTTCATCTACAATATCAGCATACTTCAAAGCTGTTTCAGAATTGAAATGGCACCAAGCTCTCATATTCGTTTCCCTGGCTTTTATAAGAGATATGGCTTTTTCTGTTTCGGAGACTGCTGTTGATTTTCCCGAACGAACAGCTATAGATATTTCATTAGCGCTTAAATAATCAGCCATACAAGACCCTTTTTCAAAACCGCCGAAATTATTCTATGTTAAGAATTTCTGCACTACTTTCTTAAAGTAATCGCCTTGAATTAACTTGCATACAGAATTCGTTAATTTGACAGGAAAAATTAAGTTTTACTTTTATTCAAACCCTGCCAACGCTTTGAAAGGTTGGCTTCCATTCCAAATTGATCTAAAATTCGTGCTACGAAATGACCCAAAATATCTTCTATTGATTCAGGACAATTATAGAATGCCGGGTTAGGTGGCATTATCGTAGCACCCATTCTACTTAACCTAAGCATGTTCTCTAAATGAATATCGTTTAGAGGCGTTTCTCGGGGAACAAGTACCAGAGGCAACCTTTCTTTAAGCACAACATCAGCAGCTCGGTGCAACAAATTTGCACCCATGCCCAAAGAGATTGCAGCCAAACTATGCATGGAACAAGGCACAACGACCATTCCCATAGTACGAAATGAACCCGAAGATATACTAGCCGACATGTCTTTTGGGTTGTAAACAAAATTGGCTCTACTTCGTAGTGTCTCTAAACGCAATCCGGTCTCATGTTCCAGAGTTTGTTGCCCCCATTTGCTTACTACAAGATGCGTTTCTACTCCAATTGCCGTAAATGCATCCAAAACTTTTACGCCTAACACTGCACCGCTCGCTCCAGAAATTCCAATCACAATTCTCTGCAAAAAAATATGCTCCCAGCTAATATAATTTTGAAATCAATTTATCTTTGCCAATTGATGTTCGGTAGAATGTTGTAACTAGTATAGCCTAATAACAATAGGATTGCCCCCATAAGGCTAATCATCTCTATGTGTTTTTTCATAACGCTCGTGCATTTCTTGAGCTTCGATACTCAACGTAGCAATAGGCCGAGCCTCAAGTCGTTTTATACTTATGGGTTCATTGGTTTCCTCACAATAACCATAGCTATTACCTTCTGTACGGAGAATAGCTGCATCGATCTTGGAAATTAACTTTCTCGCCCGTTCCCGAGTTCGCAACTCTACAGCACGCTCTGTTTCGGATGCCGCTCTATCAGCTAAATCAGCCTCCTGAACATTCTCTGTCTTTAGTTTTTCCAGGGTTACACCAGTATTATCCAAAATTTCCTGCTTCCAATCACACAATTTGTTGCGAAAATATTTTCGCATTACAGGATTCATAAATGGTTCATTCGCTGAGGGCCTATAGCCCTTAGGAATCTTCACATTTTTTTTTCTTTTTGCCACAACTATACACTTTTCTCTTCATCTAGCACTAATATCGGTCGCGGAGTATAGGAATCAGAACGCTACTCGACAAGCCACATTAAATATAAAAGAGCTCTTTCTTAAGCAATACGCAAAATGTCTAAATATTTTACCCCTGCATATTCCAATTTTTCCAAGCCCGTTGGAGCAAAGTTCTTCGACTCAAAAACCACAAAACCCATCCCTTTTTAACCTGCGCACTTCAGTTTCTAAAGTCAAAAGCATCATTATCAGCTATTCCAACAAAATCGCCCGAACGGGCGAAGCCTCAGCTCCAAAAATTTTCAGAGGCAAACACATGAGCGTATATCTCCCTTCTGGAACGGCAGAAAGATTTATCGCTTCTAACACAATAATATTTTTCCCAAGTACTAACAGATGGCTATGGAACTCTGTTACTCCATACTTCTCTATACTGATATAATCTATACCAACCAACGAAGCTCCGCTATCACGAACTTTTTTTGCAGCACCCTCCGACAGATATACAAAATCATCAACGAATGCCCCTGAATGTACCAACCCTTCCCTCGAATTTCTTGTTTTAAACAGTACGGCTTCCCCTTCCCTTACTCGAGACCAGTCGACTTCTTCTGCTGTAACTTCAGATTTATTTTCTATTTCTATTACCTCTGCATCGTACATAAACTCGTCTGCATTGAATTCATGTAACTTTTTCCCATCCGGATAAAAATGGTATGGCACGTCAAGATGTGTCCCACTATGACAGCTCATCTCCAATCGAGACAAATTACAAAAGGACTCACTTAACTCCATAATCATATTTCTTGAAAATTTTGTATCGCCTGGGTAATCAATTGATTCCTTACCCAGCATAACACTTATGTCGTGAACCACTTTTGGCTTCATATATCTACTCCATTTTATTACCTATTTTTACACAAAAATTGCTCGTCAACTTCTACGCCCGACGCAATTGCAATACTATTTGTTTTGTTAGCCATCAAAATAACGTCTATTAATTCATTGTACATATCAGGTGTCATACCTAACTTTTTTGCAGAAACGGTATGAGAGTGAATACAATAATTGCAGTTATTGGATATCGACACAGCAATATAAATCAACTCCTTCATAAGAGCAGAGATCTCACCATCGGCCATTGAATTCTTAAACTGCTCCCAGGTCTCTTGAAGTAATACTGGATTGTTAGCAAGATGTTTCCAAAAATTATTTATGGAATCGATATTTCTAGTTTTTTTTATATCATCATATACAATGGCAACCTCTCTATTGGCTGATGATTCTCCTACTTGATTATTTACAGGCATGATCTTTAATCTCCCCTAAAATTAAATTTTTACACTTAATTTCATCATGATAGTTTATTATTTCAAAACCGAGGCTCATATTAAGCAACTCCCAAGTCCGGCAATAACCTCGGCTTTCCATCTCTCGATATTGCAACATACACGAACGTTCCCTCAGTTACTTTGACCTCTTTCCCACTCGAGTTTCGGCAAGCCCATGTTTCTAAGTGAACCGTAATTGAAGTGCGTCCAATTTTTACTATTTTACCATACAAACTAACAACTTCTCCAACAGCGATCGGCTTATGAAAGCGCATAGCTTCAATTGCAATTGTAACCACTCGGCCTTCAGCTCGGTCACTTGCCAGCACTCCTCCTGCTATATCCATTTGGGATAACACCCAACCCCCAAATATATCTCCATTTGCATTCACATCAGATGGCATTGGGACTGTTCTAACGGTTGGTTCTGTCTCTGGTGGACTGTCCAATAAAACCATAAATGAACTCCTATTGTGATAGAATTATGATGCTTTTCCTTGACCAGTCTTCAGGGACAATTCAGATAATTAATCGTAATGGCAGGTATTACAGACCCTCATTGTTTCAATTTCCTATAAACTGATCAAAAAGTAATATATACTAATTAGTTTTCCTAAATAATTTAAACTATAGACTAGCTTTTACTTCTTGTATTCCGTCTGTGTTTAGTCTTAAAAGGCGTCAGTTTTTGATATGAAACTTTATTTTAATCTTCAGGAAACCTCAAAATGAACAAATATAACTGGCAAATGAGCGATTACAATCTAGCCGAAGACGGTTTGGAAACTTTCGACAATATTAGCGATATTGAAAGGATAAATCTTGGTCTTCTGGTAGATCAGGTAAATGGTTGGTCAAACCAAGATATCGACACGGTAGTCTCTGTTATGGCGGAGGACGGCGTATATCATGATATTACCCTAGAACCTGCTATCGGACATGCTGCTATAAGAAAGTTTGGTAGTGGCTGGTTAAATGCAGTTCCCGACCTATCCCTATTCATTGAAACATTTTGCGTCCAAGGAAACGTGGTTTGTGATATGGGGAGAATGAGCGGTACCATTACAAAAGAATACTTCGGACTACCAGCTACAGGAAAGAAATTTGATTGCCAATTTTCCCAAATTTGTTTTATCGAAAATGGTAAGATTAAATATTTGCGGGGTCTTTGGAATGCGGCAGATATGTATAATCAAGTTGATTGGGATTTAAACAATTTGGTACAAAAGTAATATTTTCCCCATCTCTAAGCCACGCTTAATTCACACACTCCAGATGCAACCAGTTCCCAAACACTATATCAATAACCCTATAAAACAGATGTCAAAATTTCACTGGGGGCAACTGTTGCCCAGCCCCATAATTCAAGTAAATGATATAATGTATAAACGTTTTTTTATAGACTGACTTCAAAGTTTTCTTTTTGTAGATTGTATCTTTGGCCGTCAAAGCTGTGGCAGGGGACGCGTAATTGTAGAACGTGCAAGAAAAGATGCGCCAACAGAACGCGGTTAGCCTTAGATTGCTCCAGCGCTATTCGTTTTGATTACTTCTGCTCAGTCGGCATTAATAGACTAATTTTTGCGGCCTTCTTTATATGCACCGAGTATGGCTCTTATTATACGATTACGTATAAAACCTGGTACTGGCGCTAAAATAATTCTTAAAAATATCCAAATAATAAATTTCATTAAAATCCCCAACTACTTTGTAATTATCGATTTTTTTATAAATGTACTTTCGACTTAACTAAATACTTAAAATCGCTTTTCTGGTTTATCCGTTTCATGGCATTTTCCCAAAGCATTAAAACTAAATTGTCCGTAAGACCACTCACCTGTATATCGTCTAATATTAATGACCTGTAACTTCTTACCAAAATTTTTAGAAGTTGGTATTAAGAAAGTTCGGTCATTGATTAAAACGTTTTGTTCATTGAAATTCTCACTCCACCAGCGGACGCTACTCAAGCCAAAGTCTATCGTAATAATAATTGTAGCTGGCCGAACACCATCATTTGCTCCACTAAATCGCAATGTTTTCCTATCAACAAAAGTGGGTTCGCATATAAGTGTTATTTCACGACTTTCTTTGGAAAAAACTGTATTAGAAAAATAAGCAACAAACACTATCAAACTTATCGAAGCAATAACCGAATTTACCATGCAAGATTTTACTATCGAGTTCCTGAACGAGGCAATATGAATTAAATTAATGGCCATCTTCATTAGGCTTCTCCAACCTTTTCTAGCTTCCAAAACAAAATTAGAAACAATACAATTCATATAGGATACATTCCGATTATGAGTCCCCCCACCATCGTTTTACCTTTGATGGTGTGATTCAATAATAACTTGATACGCAATGTTAGCCCAGATCCCCAGCAATCCGTGCCCTAATCTTTGGCAAAGCATCCATAGTTCTTTTGGCTTGAGCTAAAGTTGATGACCCGGCTTGAATGTTTAACATAATATGATTTGCGCCCGATGCTTTAATGTCATCACGTAAACGACTAGCAACTGTCTCAACGTTACCTACAGCCAGATTCTTTTCCATTTGTTTTAATGTCGGTTCATTAGAAACTGGCCGCTCAATCATCATTCCCGAATCCATCGCTTCGGATCTATTACGAAGGGCCATGGCAAGCCGTAATTGATAACGGGCATTTTCTAGGTAGGACTCCGTTTCCTCATCGTCCTTGGTAACACAGGCAAACCGCAGGATACCCAAAGATTTCGCACCCCTTGAAAAACCTTCGGCAACATATGAGGAATCTATTCTAGAACGCATACTTGCTAAATACTCAGGCCCTGACCAGCGACCAGTAATAATCGGTGTAAACTCTCGCCGAGCTGCTAGCTTATGAGTTTCTTCTGAGTCACCAGCTATCCATATCGGGGGCTTGCGTAATGGGCGAGTGCTAATACTAGTGTCTGGAACTTTGGTAAACTTCCCTTCAAACGAAAACGTTTCATTTTCAAAAGCGTTATCCATCAAATTAATAAATTCAACTAATTCAGTCTTTGAGTCCGATAAATCTTTGTCAAATCGGTCAAATTCGTAGGGTTGATACCCACTACCTACTCCCAACATAAACCTTTCACCGCATAATTCTGAAATCAAACCTATATCTTCAATTAACCGTATCGGTTGATAAAGGGGTATTACTATCACCGCCGGCCCCAGCCTTATTTTTGAGGTAACACCAATACAATGACTCACCATAATTAATGGTGAGGGACATACGCAATAATTAGAGAAATGATGTTCAGCGAACCACGCAGCGTCAAACCCTACCTCTTCGGCATGTCGGACTAACGATACGGTATCTGAAACTACTGACCCGACGTTCGTTCCTCGATCACGGTAACCCATAAGACTGAAAAGACTAAACTCTATATTCATATATTTATGTATCCCCTTACATATGAGGAGTGTCCTTAATCAAAGGCATAACTTTCTTTGCAAAACGCTCCGTTCGCTTCAAAGTTGCATCCAAACTATCAGATATGAAGTTAAATAATACAGCGCGAACCCCAATTTCAGATAGGGCATTTATATCTTCAGCAACTTCCGTACTATTACCGGTAAATATATGCCTACTTCCGTCATCTAGATCAATTCGCCGACATTCATCATACCATACCGCCCAGTAAGTCATAAATATATCGGCTGGAGTACGGCCAGCTTCTAAAGTCAATCTTTTCAGAGAGTCCGCCGCTTCTTTATATCGCGATACAGTATTTAGGGGCTTTTTTGGGGAACGCCCAACTGGCAACCAGCCGTCACCATAATGAGCTGTTCGACGGAGTGCTGCCATGCTATCGCCACCAATCCAAATCGGCGGGTGTGGTTTTCGTACCGGTTGCGGCCTGAAAAATATATCCTTAACCTGCGCGTATTTACCCTCATAAGTCGGCTGATCGCTCGTCCACATGGCTTTAAACGCTCTAATATAATCGTCTGTAATTGAACCACGTTCCGAAAATGATTGCATTCCAAGCGCTTCAAACTCTTCACGCATCCAACCAGTTCCGCATCCAACAGTGACCCGACCTTCAGATAGGACGTCGATTGTTGCAATTTGTTTAGCTGTAAGAATAGGGGGCCTATATGGAACAACTAATACCGCAGTAACCAATTGCGCTGTTTTAGTAGCCAAAGCCAGGGCGGCCATAAGTGCTAGTGGTTCAAGACAATCCCCGCCATCAAAAGTATCTATTCGACCCGTCGCTGAATACGGATAAAATGAATTCCAAATTTTTGGAATTACAATGGGGTCAGCAATGGCAATATGTCCGAAACCCAGTTCCTCTGCCTGACGCGCGATCTGTATAACCTCATCCCGCTTAGCCAGAGGCCCATAATTAGGGATGGTAATACCAAACTCCATTTAGCCCTCTCCTCCCTAATACAATTATATCTTAAACGGTTTGCCATCAAATCGTTCGCAAGTCGCGATTTCTTCCACTGACCGCCTGGATAATTTTGTAAGTTGTTTTTTTGGCTTCCCAAGAGGAACTAAAGCACAGACTGCAAAATTATCAGGGATTGCCAATAATTCTTTAATTTCTGACTCTTCGGCAATAGGCAAAGTAGTAATAGTGCCCCCAAAACCGAGCTGACGCGCAACCATTAATACGTTCCAAACAAAAGGGTATATAGAGGCGCCACTAATAACACCAACACGACTAAGATTTTTATCCACAGATGCAACGACCTTCAAGTCAACTAGAAAGGCAAGCACGAGTTGTGCCTTTATGTACGGTTCAGTTAACATCGCGGGTGCAGGAGTCTGATCAATCACCTCTGCCGTAACATTTGTTGGGACGATTGTATTCCAGGGACTTTCTCCTGCTTGAACTTGTGCCCAATATACTTTTGCGGTGGGCTCCGCTAATTTTGCAAGTCTCGCTCGGGTTTTTTCATCACGAATTATTATTACCCTGTTACCCTGACGATTACCGCCACTCGGAGCAAAACGCGCATTTTCAAGAATTTCATAAACTACGTGATCGGAAATTGGA
>CAYRUX010000155.1:0-4809 GCA_964427515.1 uncultured Rhizobiaceae bacterium | reverse complement strand
ATTGCTCATGCCCCATTGTTAACCTATCTCGGCGCCGTCATTTTTGGACTTGATACCGCTTGGTGGGTAAAATTTTTTGGTTTAGTGGTTGGAATTGCAGGAATTGCTTTGATTGTAGTTCCAGACGCTAGTCTTCCATCTCAGAATCTGGTGGTTTGGATCTTAGTGGCATTAATTGTGCCCCTGGGCTATGCAACAACCACTATTGCTGCTGCTATAATGAGACCGCCACAAATGGATACCTTAGCGTTTTGTTCAGGGTATTTCATTGCCCCGGTTCCAATTCTATTTATCGTTATGTTAGGTATGGGGGAATTTTGGTCGTTTGGTGGACCTTTCAATGATGCGCAATGGGCATTGGTTCTATCAGCGTTAGTTCAGGGACTTGGCATATACCTATTTCTTGAAATTGTAATGATTATGGGACCTGTATTTTTTACTACTGTAAACTTCATAACACCTTTAACAGGGATTTTGTGGGGGATGGCATTTTTTAGTGAGCGATTAAGTATATGGGTATTGGTCGCACTTATACCGTTGTTCTTGGGTTTGTTTTTTGTAATCTTGCCACGCAATAAGGGGCCTTACGCAACCAAGTGAATGACGTTGAAATCAGGGTTGGTTTGAGGGAAAGTTGGAAGCATGCTAGATCTTAAAGGTACCGAGCAGGCAAATATAGCTGCGAATCCACATTTTCTTGAAGAAGCTCATGAAACGGCTCAGGATTGGTCAACATTAGCTTCTTATTTAAGTGAAAATGGTTATTTGTTTGAACCTGATAATAGGCCACCAAAGCAGTTTTCAGGTGGTTTTGGAAACCTTAACTATCTTATAGAATTAGATGGTAAGCGAGCTGTATTGCGACGCCCCCCGATGGGTAAGATACCCCCAGGGGCTAATGACATGAAACGTGAGCACCGCATATTAAGCAAATTATGTGATGCATTTCCATTAGCTCCTCGAAGTTTGCACTATGCTTCAAATAAAAATATTATTGGTAATCATTTTTTAATCATGGAATATCGTCACGGTCTTACGATAGGAGGCGAATGGCCAGAGTTTCTTGCCGGAAGACAGGATATCGGTGCCAAATTAGGCAAAATGCTGGTTGAAACATTAGTTTCATTTCATTCAGTTAATCCAGCGGATGTTAATCTTGATGATTTTGGTCGACCTCAAGGATTTTTAGAGCGTTGTATTAAGGGCTGGCAAAAAAGAATGGAGTTGTCCTCAGATGACAACTTGCCGATTGTGGGTGTGTCAGTTGCTAAATGGTTAGAGTCGAATATTGTTCCTGACGGCCCTTGCACATTACTCCATAATGACTTCAAACTAGATAATATATTGCTTAACCCCGCTGATTTCAGTCCTGTTGCGGTATTGGATTGGGACCAAGGAACGCGAGGCGACCCACTTTTCGATCTTGCAACTTTATTAAGCTATTGGATAGAAGAAGGGGATCCTAAAGCTATGCGGGATGTAGCCCAGATGCCAAGCGCAGGTAATGGGTTCCCGACGAGATCTGAGATTGTTAATTTGTATGCGGAACAATCAGGTCGGGATGTTTCTAATTTCTTGTTCTATAGAGTATTAGCTATGTTCAAGCTCAGTATAATTTTTATGCAAATTTATGCCCAGTTTCGCCGAGGAACATCGATTGACAATAGGTTTAAGCGTTTTGGAGAGCTCACAGAAGGTTTGATGGAATTTGCACACGAGATTTCTATGGGTCGAGCTACATAGCTTATAAAATAACATTATTTTTCAAAAGTAAACTTTTTGCCATAGATAAATGTCTTGTTTATGCCCTTAATATATAGACGAAGGAGATTTTTTAAAAAATGCAAAATTCTGGAATTGAAATGTCAGCCGTGAAACTAGATCAAACACGCCCGATTTCCGAAGTGATGGCAAGATTTGTATCTGAGCTTTCTTGGGATGATATTCCTTCAGAGGTTATAGAACGTGCAAAATTACATATTTTGGATGCGCTTGGAATTGCGATGGCTGCTAGTCGTTACGATTACTCAAAAAGAACACTTAAATCTATGAAGGAATTAGCCGGGGTCGGGAATTATCCGGTCATTGGTATGAATACTGCACTACCAATGCGGGATGCTGCTCAAATGAACGGGTTTTTAATGCATGCTCTTGATTTTGATGATACGCATGTTGCAGGGGTTCTTCATGCCACCTGTACAGCGCTGCCGACACTTCTTGCTATGGGACAGAAATATTCTATTTCAGGAAGGGAATTGTTAATCGCTTACCTTGCCGCTATAGAAGTTGACGCCCGTATTGGAATGGCGGCAAAGGGAGGCTTTCATAGAAAAGGGTTTCATCCAACTGGAGTTGTGGGTGCGTTTGGAGCTGCCGTGGCAGGTGGAAAGGCTGCCAAGATTTCAATTCCTCAGTTAATTCATGCGCAAGGAATAGTATTAAGTATGGCGTCGGGTACGCTTGGCTTCTTGGAAGAGGGAGCTTGGAATAAAAGATTGCATGCAGGTTGGGCAAGTGTTGCTGGCATAACAGCCGTCGAGCTTTCAAAAAATGGCTTCCAGGGGCCGAGCAGGCCGTATGAGGGTAGGCACGGGCTTTATGAATGCTTTATCGAAAAGGGAGATAATATTGAATGGAACGCTTGCACACAGGAGTTGGGAGCAGAATGGGAAATGCTTCGTGTAGGAATAAAACCTTACCCGGCGTGCCACCTAGTACATTCTTGTGCTGATGCTACAAAAATTATTATGGCTCAGCATGATCTGGGTCCCGAAGATATTTTATCAATAAAGGCTAGAGTAGCCGATGATTGCATGAGTGTAGTCTGCGATCCTATTGAAAGAAAGCGCCGTCCTCTTAGTGGTTATGAGGCGCAATTTAGCATTCCATATGCCATCGCTTCTATAGTGGTAAAGGGTCAGTTAACTCTTGCTGAATTAGAGCCCAAAGTATTTACGGATCCCAAAGTTTTAGAACAATGTGATAAGGTTCTTTGTGAGACCGACCCCAAATCTGCATATCCAGAATACTTTTCAGGAGAAGTAACAATTACAACAACAGATGGAGAGAAGATTAGTTGTAGAGAACAAGTTAATCGGGGCGCTGATAGCAGACCTTTGTCATCAGCAGATATAGTGGCAAAGTTTCGTTCTAATGCAGAGCTTTTATATTCTAAAGAAAACTGCGATACGGTTCTAGAAGCAGTAATGGATTTGGATGCAAATGTTGCTCCAGAGCATTTGGCAAATTTATTGAGTGGTTCTTAATCAGAAGCCGTTGCAATAACACCTTCTGATTCAAATTCGCTTATTTCATCATTGGAAAAGCCAGCCTTCTTTAATATGTCCAACGTATCAGCTCCAAGAGTTGGAGCGGACTGACGGGGTACTATTTCCCCGTCCACCAATATTGGTTGTCGGAGTACTTGAATACTGCCTCTTTTTGGATGTTTGACCATCTGTATGCTTTTTTGATCTCTAGCAAAATTATTAGATAAAGCAGATTTTATGTCATTAACAGGTGCACAAGGAAGCTGGCCTTCAA
Source organism: uncultured Rhizobiaceae bacterium (assembly GCA_964427515.1). GTDB lineage: Bacteria > Pseudomonadota > Alphaproteobacteria > UBA828 > UBA828 > CAYRUX01. The sequence goes on along the minus strand of CAYRUX010000155.1, from coordinate 1,266 downwards.
GTAATGTTAGCCAGTATTTTGTTGTATGTTTGATAAACACACTTTGTAGCCGGCTATAGACTAAATCACGATTTTCTAATCTGGCGCTGAAGTCATTCATGCGAATGTCATGAACCCAGTCCGGCTTTTTAATTATTTCACAGAGCCGAGGCCAAAAATTAGCTTTATTTGCCATTATAAATATGTGTCCGTCTGCAGTTTTATACATTTCACTTGGAACTAGAGATGGGTGGCCAGAATGTGGAACACGTTCTGGCTCAAATCCCTCATTAAGATGCCATGTTGCGGGATAACTCAAATTTGTCATAGCAACATCAAAAAGAGAGGTGTCATAATCTTGGCCCGTGCCGGCAGAACGGGCACCTAAAACCCCAGCAAGAAGTGCTAAAGCTGCTGTAAGGCCACCCATAAAGTCTACGACAGAAAGACCCATCATTGTAGGCGGGGCGTTGGGTTCTCCTGTAATGGAAAGATAGCCGGCTTCCGCTTGCATAACATAGTCAAGGCCTGGCCACGCTGCACGACTATTGTGTCGACCGTATGCAGAGAGGTGTACACAAACAATATCTTTTTTCACCTTCTGTAGAGAAGAATAGTCAAGATGGAGTTTTGTTGGGAGATCGCCACGAAGATTGTTTATAACAGCATCAGCATCTGCAGATATACGGTGTAAAATTTGTTGACCGGATCTTGTTTGTAAATCCAGCGCCATACTTTTTTTATTTGCACTAAAAGTTTGAAAAAACAGACTATCGCCATTCTCGGCGTAGGGCAGAACATGGCGCCCCATTTCTCCACCATTTTTATGGTTTTCTATTTTAATAACTTCAGCACCCAAATCTGCTAAATACATCGTGCCAAATGGAGCGGCGCCATACTGTTCAATGGCAATAATCTTTAAATTTTTCAGAGGGAGGTTTTTAGCTTGCATCTGAAAAACGATAATCAAATAGGGTTGCGTTCGATTAACTGGCGGCAGATTACAGTTCGTAGGATTTCATTTGTTCCTTCGCCAATTAATAATAGTGGTGCATCTCGATACATTCGTTCAATGGGAAACTCTTTAGAATAACCGTATCCACCATGTACTCGCATAGCGTCAAGGGCATTATCCATAGCTGCCTCGGTAGCAAAAAGTTTTGCCATTCCTGCCTCCATATCTGCGCGCTGCCCCATTTGGAAAGCTTTGGCTGCTTTTTCTGTCATTAAGCGAGCGGCTTCGGCTCGCGTTGCCATGTCGGCTAACTTTAATTGGATGGCTTGATG
>CAYRUX010000154.1:0-3636 GCA_964427515.1 uncultured Rhizobiaceae bacterium | reverse complement strand
TACCTGTGGCTTGGCTCGATCTACAACTAGATCAAGTATCGGCACTCCATCAATTAAACGTAGACACTTGAATCCCCCGCCCATACGACGTGACAATCCTCCCGCCAACAAAACGCCCACTACGGACGGTCCATTAGCAGGCATCCTTAGCCCTAACCAATTTTCTCCACACTAACAGTATTTTTGATCGCTTAGTCATTTAGGATATCTATAATTTTTTAATAATTAAAAATACAAAACATTTGGCCATTATAGTTTTACTCATGCCGAACAGATTATTTATCAAACACAACCCTATCAGAACCAGCAAGTGCTATGAACCTCTTCCCCTTGGCCCGACCTATCAAAGTTAAACCGGTTTGGCGCGCTAATTCTACACCCCAAGCAGTAAATCCTGAACGCGAAATAAGTATAGGGATGCCCATTTGAACTGTTTTAAGAACCATTTCACTCGTCAAGCGGCCCGTCGTATACATCAGCTTGCCCGTTGAGTTTAACTCATTCTTGAACATATAACCTGCAATTTTATCAATAGCGTTATGGCGACCAACATCTTCCATATATATTAGAGGACGATCTTCCTCACAAAGGACACAACCGTGTATAGCGCCAGCAGTTAAATAAAGGCTTGGTTGAGTATTAATCTTACGACTTAAACTGTACAACCAAGAAGTTTTAATGACTTCTGCAGAGGACAACTCAACGCTATCAATATAGTCCATTAAGTCTCCAAATACAGTGCCTTGTGCACATCCTGACGTCAGAGTCTTTTTTTGTAACTTGGCCTCATAATCAGTTTTTCTAGAAGTGCGTACAACAATAGTTTCTATATCTTCGTCATAATCAATTCCCGTCACCGTATCATCCGATAAAAGCATACGTTGGTTAAGGAGATAACCTAAAGCCAGGTATTTGGGATGATCTCTAATAGTCATTACAGTAACTACCTCCTGACCGTTTAAGAAAATTGTCAGTGGACGCTCCTCAATCACCCTTAAATTTGTTTGACGGCCCTCATGGTCCAGTCCACACATATTACGGGTAAGTGCTTGATTGTCTGGATCTGGTTTAATGGCAAATTCCACTTTAACCCCTTTATTATACAAATCAGAATTAAATGACATTCAAATTTGTAACGGAATTTTCACCGAATGTCCCATTTATCATCACTTATTAATTGATACATAATAATGTTACTTTTTTTGTAGCTCCAGGATGCATATAATCAAAAATTAAAATAATGTGAAATTAGGGGGCATGTTTTGAAAGCAATTATCTTGCAAAAAGAAGGTATCAACGGAGCAACATATTCTGAAATAGAGCGACGGCCAATAGGTCCAAATGACGTTTGCGTGAAGCTCAAGACAGCAGCTCTTAATCATAGAGATATTTGGACATGCATACGAACCACAGAGATAGAGACGCCGGTAATTCTTGGATCGGATGGAGCGGGAGTAGTCTGTGAGTTAGGAGACGGAGTCAAGGATCTTTCTATTGGCGACGAAGTAGTTATCAACTCAAGTTTAGATTGGGAGAAGCAAGACGAGGTACCGATAGGCGACTACAATAAAGGCTACAAAATTTTAGGCTATCCAGATCATGGAACGTTTGCAGAATATATCGTAATTGCACGACATCAGATTGAGCCGAAACCCACGTTTTTAGACTGGAAAGAAGCAGCAGCATTTTGTTTGGTCGGCATAACTACCTATAGAGCTCTTTTTACAGAAAGCAGACTTAAAGCTGGACAAACTGTGGTTATTCCTGGAATTGGTGGTGGCGCAGCTACACAAGCTCTACTATTTGCTAAAGCTGCAGGAGCCAAAGTATTAGTAACATCCCGTTCAATGAAAAAACTAGATCAGGCCACCCAACTTGGAGCTGATGCTGGGATATTAAGTGGCGATGATTGGTCTACCCCCCTGAAATCGCTTACCTCCGGAAAAGGTGCGGACGTAGTAGTAGAAACTGTCGGCGCAGCAACCTGGAAACAGTCCATGGAAGCACTTGCATACGGCGGTTGCTTGGTAGTATTTGGCGCCACTAGTGGAGGCGCAGTCGAAATTGACTTAGGAAATTTATTTCTTCGTTGGCAAAAAATTATCGGTACAACCATGGGCAGTAGAGATGAATTTCAAAAAATGCTCCAGTTTGTAAACAAACATAAGATTAGGCCAGTAATTGATCGGACGTTTCCGTTATCGAAGGGAGTAGAAGCCATGCATTATCTAGATACTGCAAATCAAATGGGAAATGTGATATTGGAAATAAATCTCTGAAACCTTAGCAATATTCTTTAATAGAATACAGCTACGATTCTTCTATGCCTCCTCGCTTCTTGCGTTAAAATAAACGTACTACTTATGAAAAACGGCCAATATCGAATGCTGCTATGTCTGTTTGCGTCTCACCATCTAATAGAATTTCTGAAAGCACAGCTCCTGTTCCGGGACCCAAACAAAACCCGTGTCCACTAAATCCAAATGCGTGGAAAACTCCTGGCGTGGTCTGACTGGGACTAATAACCGGCAAATGATCCGTGGTGCAACCTTCTACACCAGACCATAAACGGATTACATTGATATTAGCCATATCTGGAATTACCATAGCCACACGCTCTAGTGTGCACAGTGTCTCCTCTGAAATAGCATGACCAAAGCCTTCCTCCAAATCAGCACTTCCACTACGACCACCAAAAATAATATTTCCCCGGGGTATTTGTCTTAGATATACATCACCACCAACAACACCCAGAGCAGGTTCAATAAAATAGGGTACAGGTTCTGTTACAGCCATCTGTGGCATCATAGGCCATAACTCAACTGGCTCCCTCAATAAACCAGCTAACAAGCCCGCCCAGGCACCGGCGGCGTTAACCACTTGAGATGCGCGTAATTCTAGACCATGTTCAGTTTGTAATAATAATGTTTCCCCATCTTTTTCAATTGAAACTACAGCTTGATCTTCATAAACATGAGCACCCGCTTGGCGGGCAGCTTCCGCAAAAGCTGGACCTAAAAGCCGTGGGTTAGCCTGACCATCAGTTGGGCACCATGCAGCCCCGTATGCAACATCCCCAAACCAAGGGTATTTTGCTCTCAACGCATTCCGGCTTATCATTTCAACACCACAGTCATATGCTGCCTGCTCATTGGCATGTGCTGCCATTGCTTCCATGTCATCTTCATTACGAGCCACTTTTAGATGGCCAGTTTCTTGATATTCACAATCATTCCCCACCAAAACAGGTAAAGATTTCCAAATTTCAAGTGCTCGCGCTGCAAGAGGCAACTCTTCTAAAGAACGACCATTTCTTCTAACTCCTCCAAAGTTCACACCGCTAGCAGCGGCTCCTGGTTGACGCTTTTCCAACACAACAACGGGTACGCCTCTACGAGCTACGTGCAAAGCTGTGGAAAGGCCCACTATGCCCCCACCAATAATAGCAATTTCGGTCTCTACAATACTCATATCGATGCCGCCCGACCAGGGTCATCTTGGGCAGCTGCGCCCGCTATTCCAATATTAAGTGGTTTTATCGGCGCCTGGCCCCTTAACCGACCAACTTCCTCTAAGCTCACACCTTTTTCGTCAGCAAGTATTTCCCCTGCCGCTATACCGCACATTCTTCCCTGG
>CAYRUX010000153.1:0-8570 GCA_964427515.1 uncultured Rhizobiaceae bacterium | reverse complement strand
AATAGAAATCTCAATATGAGACCAGGTTTAGTATCTAGATTAATTGATGAAGTAGAACGTTTAATTCTGGGGTGTAGATTTTCGTTTTCCGGTTATGGCGAGCCACTTCTCCACAAGCAGTTTCCAAATCTAATTCAGCAGATTAGGCATAGGTTGCCAAGTAACACGATCGAAGTTAATACAAACGGTGATCGATTAGATGCTGCAGTTATTAAGACTTTGTTCGCATCAGGCCTAACTTATCTTTATATTAATCTCTATGATGGGCCAGAGCAGCGCCCATATTTTGAAAGAATGATTTCTGAGTCGGGAATATCGACTGATTGTTGGAAGCTACGACCTCATTGGGTAGGTGCTGGTGATGACTTTGCACTTACCCTTAATAATAGGTCTGGGATGGTGAATGCTCCAGAGGCGGACATCAGGCCACTTGAACATGCTCTAGAGAAGAGATGTCATTATCCATTTTATAAAATGTTACTGGACTGGAATGGAGATGTAGTTTTTTGCTCTAACGATTGGGGAAGAGAAATTATTATAGGAAATTTACATACAAAAACCCTAGATGAGTTATGGATGGATCCACGTATGCTCTCGGTACGGCGTAAACTAATGAGTGGGAATAGAGACTTTTCACCCTGTGATAAGTGTAGCGTTCATGGAACCTTATCTGGCGGACCGTCTTTTGCTCGATTAATAAATCATTATGTTAGGGTAGGTGAGATACCTAATGATGATATTCCTAAAGATGTTCTCGATAGTTTAGATAAATAAATTCCTAGGACTATTCATTAGTATTAATATAAGTTTTTAAAGAGATAATGAGAGATATTAGTGCAAAAATTTTAGTGGCTCTTGATGAAGTACTGGGAACTCCAGATACAAGCATTCCTTTGCATGAGCCCGAAATTACCGAACAAGATAAAATACTTGTAGCAAAATGTTTAAATAGCGGGTGGGTTTCAACAGTAGGCGATTATGTATCACAGTTCGAAAAATTAATAGAACAGTTCACAGGAGCAAAGCATGCCATTGCTGTTGTGAATGGAACAGCAGCATTGCATATTGCTTTACTCCTTGCCGGTGTGCGTAAAGGGGATGAGGTATTAATTCCGAGTTTAACATTTGTGGCAACTACAAATGCAGTAAGTTATTGTGGTGCTATTCCACATTTTGTAGATAGTGAGATGAACTCTCTCGCGATAGATCCAGACAAGCTAAATAGTTATCTAGAGAATATTGCGGAAGAAACTAAGGGTGGTTTTCGTAACAAGAAAACGGGGCGTATTATTAGGGCAGTTATCCCAGTACATATTTTGGGGCAACCTGCAGAGATCAATAGCCTACTAGCTATATCGAAACGTTATAATCTTAAACTTATTGAAGATGCAGCTGAATCTTTAGGTACCTTTGTCGAAGGTAAGCATACGGGGACTTTTGGAATTGTTGGAACACTAAGCTTTAATGGAAATAAAATCATAACTACAGGTGGTGGCGGCGCCATTTTAGTTAATGATTCAAATTTGGAAGAACTGGCAAGGCATCTCACTACAACAGCCCGAATTAAATCTGGAGTAGAATTTACCCATGACCAAATGGGTTTTAATTACCGGCTTCCAAACTTGAATGCTGCGTTGGGTTGTTCACAGATCTTAGCCTTAGAAGGGCACCTACATCGCAAAAGAACATTGGCTGAAAGTTATATAAAGGCAATGAGTGCTATTGATGGAATTAAAATGATAAGCGAACGTTCTGGTGTAAAGGCTAATTACTGGCTTAATGGCTTCATATTGGATTCAGCTAATTTAGAAGAAAGAAATAATATAATAGAAACTACTAATGCGGTAGGGTATCAGACCCGACCTGCATGGATGCCTATGCATTTTCTTCCAATGTATAAAGACTGTCCTCGTATGGACTTATGGGGTGCAGAGAAAATTTATAAAAGTCTAATTTGTCTTCCAAGTAGCTCATTTTTGGCGCATTTGTCCGATTAGGGAAACATTAAAATCTTTTTAAGTCTGTGAATCAATCATTTGAAAGATATGGCGGAGAACTGCCATTAGGTTCTGATATATTATTGAAGCGTCCAGCTCCACTAAATAATAGTACTTTGCTTTTTTCACACGGAAGAGCCGCTATTGCATGGTTTTTAGATACACGAGGGCCATTTACCACAGCTTTTGTTTGTGCTTATACATGCCCCTCAGTTCCAGATTTCATGAAGGCCAAAGGGCTGGATATTATATTTTATGACTGTGGAGAGTCAGATTTTTCCATTCTAGCCCGAAGAGCAAAAGGCAAAGTGATCTTATTGCTTCCTGCTCTATTTGGAATGGCACCTTGGCTGAATGTGAGGGAACTAAGTAATAACCTAGGTGATCGTTTTAGTATAATTATTGATGCTGCTCAGAGTGCCTTTGGTCATTTGGATTTTACGCCACCGCTAAATGGTGCCGTACTATCCTGCCCTCGAAAAGCTCTTTCTATCTCAGATGGAGCAGCACTTCAAATTTCTAATATCTGTCCAAACGATTATAAAATGGTACAAGCGTTGCCGGTTGCTGATAGAGCTAGTACATTAAAAGAAAGAGCGCGGGAGATATTAGCACTTCAAGACCCTAAACGTGAGGCTGAAGCGCTTGCTATTTCAGCAGCAGCGGAGAATTCTCTTCCGCAATATGCATGTCGTATAAGTGAATTATCTAAGCGTAGATTTCTTCTCATAGACAAAAAAAAGACGAACCAGAGGCGTATAGATAATGCTACTATATTAACTGCTGAATTATCTGATTTACCGTTGTTATTACCAAATGGGCCTGGTGTGCCATTTTTTTGGCCGTTTGCTATTAAAAATAGACATGCCGTATTAGATAGATTGCACAGGCTTCGTGTATTTGCGACACCTTTATGGGCGGATATTCCACTTTTATCTGCAGCTGGCAATCGACGGTACCCAGCTGCACATCGATTAAGTAGTGAGTTAGTTGGTTTACCAGTTGATCAGCGTTACTCAGATCAGGATATGTATAAAATTGCTTCGCTAGTCCGCTCATGTCTTTAAACTTGACTTTATTTAAGACAACTTCTGAAGAAGTAATGTCAGATGTTTATTTTCAGAAACACTTTCTAAAACTGCACGCTCGTCCAGATCAACTGGATTTCATGGAAACATCTGGATTTCGACATGCTAGTGTTGTTAGGCAAATTCCACATACCGACTTTGAGGATCTTGAAACCCCTTGGGGATATGGCGGGCCGGTGGCGCTAGACTGGTCAGAATTTTGGAGAGGAATTGGGGAATGGAAACAGCGGCAGGCAAACAAAGGAAGAATAGCTGAATTCATTAGATTGCATCCGTTTCTAAATCCACTTGCATTCCGTGGCTGGTTAGATCAAGTGCGTTTTGACCGGTTAACGGTTCTCATTGATTTAACGGAGTCAGAATCTCTAAGGCATAGGTACTATTCTAAAGGAACTCGTTATTGCTTACGCCAAGCAGATAAAGCATTAACCGTGCGCACATTAGAAGCTGGTGAAGGACAATTATTTAAACATTTATATGAGAGTGGGTTATTACGAAATAATGCGTCAGATTCTTATTTTATGCCATTAGCACACTTTGAAGAATTAATAATAGCGCCTTGGGCACGCGTACGGGTTGCAGAATTTAATGGAAGACCTGTTGCTGTTGCATGTTTTTTATATAGTAGAGTTTTTTCTCATTACCATTTGTCAGGTGGTGAATTAATAGCACGTGAGACGTTTGCTCACCATTTACTTGTTGAAGATGCCATAAAGTATTCATCTGATAATGGCCAGAGATGGATGCACTTAGGAGGTGGCCGTGACAGAAGTTTAGATGATTCCTTATTGCTATTTAAGACACGCTTTTCTCCACGTCGCGTAGCATATTATACAGGAGGCATTATATTCGATTATCAAGAATATGAAAATCTTACAAAAGATCGTACAGGTAATTTTCTTAGTTATCGATTTCGTCCGACATCTGATTTGGAAAATAAAAGTGTAAATTTGAGGTTAGCTACGAAAAATGACTTTGCATTCTTTTTCCGATTAAAATGTGATATAGATAATGTTGTATGGTCGGGGCATGCTGCGCCACCAGAATGGAATTTTTTAAAGGATTGGTACTTCGATAAATTTAAAGATAATTCAGTAAGACAAGTATTTATTGGCGAATGTGATGACAGAAGAATCGGCTATATATATCTACTCAATAAAAATTCTTGTATAGAGGTGACACTGGGTATAGCAACAACAGAAGCCGGTCATGGTATGGGCAGAAAACTTATTACATTGGCAATGCAGAAGATTAGTGAATTATACGACCCCAGACTGATTGAAGCCTGGATATTTGAGGAGAATAAAGCGTCAGTCCGTGCATTTGAGGCTGTTGGCTTTAGGAAAGATACATCGCGAAAGCCAAAAAGTTTTAATATGCCATTCCTAGGAAATAACCGGCTTCAGTACTGTTGGACATGTCTAGTAGAGTCTACAAAAATTGAATAAAAAAGTATTCTCAATATGTGTGGTAACTGGCAGCAGAGCTGATTATGGTTTATTGCAGCCTATAATACAGACTTTATCTGATACAATAGATTTTGACTTATCAATTGTTGCTACTGGGACGCATCTCTCACCTGAATTTGGGTTAACGTATCAAGAAATAATAGGGGATGGATTCCCTATTGATGCAAAAATTGAGATTCTTCTTTCAAGTGATAGTAGTGTTGGTACGGCTAAGTCTATGGGATTAGCTGTAAGTGGATTTGCGGATACCTTCAATAAGTTAAATCCCGATTATGTTCTCCTTTTAGGAGACCGTTTTGAAATCTTAGCGGCAGCTCAAACAGCCTTAGTGATGTGTTTGCCTATAATTCATTTTTCTGGTGGTGATGTAACTAGCGGCGCATTTGATGACGCTATACGGCATGCAATAACAAAAATGGCAAGTATCCATTTTGTTGCCTCTAAAGATGCTGCCTATAGAGTTCTGCAAATGGGCGAAGAAAAACAGAGAGTTCATATTGTTGGAGATCCTGGACTAGATGCGTTACGGACAATGAAGTTAATGTTGAAAAAAGAACTAGAGAAAAATCTAGGATTTAAGTTTCATGAGAAAAATTTCTTAATCACGTTTCATCCAGCTACTCTAGATACGGTATCTTCTACAGATCAATTTACTGCTTTATTAGGAGCATTGGATTTCTATCCGGATGTAGGGCTTATTTTTACCAGACCGAATGCCGATCCAGATGGCCGTAGATTAATCAAGATTTTAGATAGCTTTGCCAAGTCAAGGTCAAATACTATAGTTTTCACCTCTTTGGGGCATCATAGATATTTAAGTGTTATGAATCAGGTGAGTTTAGTTATTGGAAATTCCTCTAGTGGTCTATTAGAAGCTCCGTCTCTTAAAAAGCCAGTTGTAAATATTGGAGGTCGCCAAGAGGGACGGCTTCGAGCTTCATGTGTTTTAGATTGTCCACCAGAACGTGATGACATTAGAAACGCAATTAAAAAGGCTCTCGTAATGAACTGTAGTAAGGTTATTAATCCTTACGGTGATGGATATACCGCAGAGAAAGTAATCGAAATTCTAAGAAGGTATAACGATCCGAGAAGCCTAGTGCGTAAGAAGTTTATCGATAGACCATTGGATATACATGGGGTTGTATGAACGTTAACACAATGATAATCGCTGAAGCTGGGGTAAACCATAATGGTTCTTTATTGCTTGCTAAGCGACTAATTGATGAAGCTGCTAACGCTGGTGCTGATGCTGTAAAGTTTCAAACATTTAAATCAGAAAAAGTTGTAACAAAGATTGGGAAAAAAGCGAACTATCAGATTGATGGTACAAGTGGCACGGATAGTCAGTTAGAAATGATTAGAGAGTTAGAGCTATCTGATAAGAGCTTTCATAAATTAGCAGACCATGCAAATAATGCGGGTATTGAGTTCTTATCAACACCTTTTGATGAGGAGAGTGCCTATTTCCTTAATAATAAAATTGGTGTGCGCTTAAATAAAATTCCGTCTGGTGAGATTACAAACGGTCCTTTCCTATTAATGATGGCACGATTTGATCGGCCTATTATTCTATCAACAGGTATGTCAACACTTGGTGAAATTGAACACGCATTAGGGATAATTGCTTTTGGATTAGAAGCTAAGCCTGGAATAGCTCCATCCAGCCATGCTTTTGGAAAGGCATTTGATGCGGCCATGAAATATGGTTGGCTTAAAGATAAAGTTACACTACTTCATTGTACAACAGAATACCCCGCACCTTTTAATGATGTACATCTGCAGGCTATGAAGCTTATGTCTCAGGAGTTTGGATTGCCTATAGGATATTCTGATCATACTTCCGGAATATCAATTCCATTGGCAGCTGTGGCACTTGGTGCAGTTGTCTTAGAAAAACATTTCACACTAGATAGAACCTTAGAAGGGCCTGATCATAGAGCATCACTTGAACCTAGTGAATTATGTGAAATGGTGAGTAGTATCAGAGCTATTGAGAAGGGCTTAGGGTTGCCAAAAAAGATATGTACTACTTCAGAGCAAAAGAATCTTAGCATTGCCCGAAGGAGTTTGGTGGCTGCCCGACCTATAAATAAAGGGGAATTATTTACAGAGGAGGCAGTAACAGCTAAACGCCCAGCCGGAAATATTTCTCCTATGAAATACTGGGATTTAATTGGCACACCTGCCAAGCGAGATTATGTAATAGATGAGCCGCTTGATTTATGAGAAGGCCTATTATCCTTGTGGGTATTGGGGGGCATGGCAGTGTCGTTCTTAATATGCTCTTGATGTCTAAAGAGACAGTAGTTGGAGTTTGTGACCCAGCTCTTAAGTCAGATTCGGATGTAGGAGGTGGTTTGCCTCACTTAAAAAGCGAAGAGCTGATTCAATCACATCCGCCAAGGGATTTCTTGATCGCAAATGGAATTGGATTTATGCCTGGTCAAACATCTAGGCAATCATTATTTCAGAATATGCGAGAGCAGGGCTATGATTTCGTAAGTCTTAAGCATCCTAGTTCTATTATTGCTAGTGATGCAAAGCTTGGTATTGGCACACAAATTATGGCTGGTGCAATTATCCAGATGGGCTGTGTTATTGGAGAAAATACTATTGTTAACACTGGGGCGCAAATTGATCATGGGTGTATTATTGGAAGTTTCAGCCACATTTGTCCAGGAGCAATACTTTCAGGTGACATAACTGTTGATTCAGGAACTTTTATTGGCGCCGGTGCTGTTATAATAAATGGATTGAAAATTGGACGTGGTGCGGTAGTTGGTGCAGGTGCTGTAGTAATAGAAGATGTTCCTGATAACGCCCGTATAATTACTCCAACTCATAGGGCTTTATAAATAAATGCAGCAGGCGGTTGTAATAGGTTATGGCTCAATGGGTCGCCGGCACGTAAATGCCTTAGAAAGTCTTGGCTTAGATGTCTCGGTGTTGAGTCGTCGGGATATCGAAGGCAAAAAGACTTATTCAGTTATTTCAGAGGTATATAATGATATTGTTAAGGCAGAGGATGCTTATATTGTAGTTGCTAATGAAACAGCGTGCCATGTGAAATCATTACGTTCCATAATAGCAGCAGGACATACCGGTCCAATTTTAATTGAAAAACCAATTTTCAGTAAATCTGAACTTATTGATTTCCGATCTAATTGTCCCATTTTTGTTGGGTATAATTTACGTTTTTTCCAACTTGTAACAATTCTTCGTGAAAAGTTAAGCGGAAGTAATATTTATTCAGCTAGTTTTTCCGTTGGACAATTCCTTCCCAACTGGCGTCCTGGGCGGGACTATAGCAAAGTTTATTCAGCCAGCCTAAATCAGGGTGGAGGTGTTTTGCGGGATCTTAGCCACGAAATTGATTTATTACTGTGGTTGCTTGGTCCAATAAAAAGAGTGGCTGCGTTAACTGGGCGTAGTGGTGTTCTTTTAGGAGACAGTGAAGATTATGCTCATGTTCTTGTAGAGGGATTGCACTTCGGAGCTGCAACCTTATATCTCGACTACCTTGACAAAAATAATAGAAGAACCCTGACATTCCAGTCCGATAGAGGCACGCTCACGCTCGACCTTATCGCAGGAACTTTAACTGAAAATAGTTCTTTAATTTGTAGTATGAGCGCAGATTGGGATGACATTTGTCAACAGCAACATCGAGCTGCACTTTCTGGAGAAAGCGATGTTATATGTGGATTTAAAGAAGGTTGTGAAGTTGTAAGAGTAATTGAGGCAATAGAAGAATCTTCGGAAACTGGATTATGGCAGAATCTATAAAGCGCCTCTGTAGTATATGTGCGCGTGGTAATTCAAAAGGTCTGGAGACTAAGAATACGCGCCTTCTTTTAGGTAAGCCATTGATAGTGCATTCGATTGAGCATGCCCTAGAAAGTGGTCTATTTGATAATGTAGCAGTCAGCAGCGATTCTAGTGAAATTTTAAAAATTGCACAATCTGCAGGTGCGGATATTCTAGTTTCGCGGCCAGCCAACCTAGCGACTGAT
>CAYRUX010000152.1:0-2549 GCA_964427515.1 uncultured Rhizobiaceae bacterium | reverse complement strand
CAATCTACCTAAACGTTACATTACAATCACCTTTCTGACGATTACTATACTTCTAAACCGCACAAACTAACCCGCATAAACTATAAACATCGGGAGAGTGTGACTACCTTAAACTATGGAGTCTACTTTTAACTAGTTGAGGGGCTATTCAAACACTTTTGACGAAGCTCGGTTGTGGCCTCCCTATCAACGGCAAGATTATCTTGATCTACACTTCCGGTAATTATTACTCCATAGACTTTTTCTGCCATGGACCGAGAAACATAACGCTCAGCTACATCCACCAGAACTCGTTCTGGTTCTCTTTCCAACGGATTTCCATACCCACCTCCGCCATTATCAATGGCATGTAGCCTATCACCAGGCCTCAAATGACAATAAGCGTCTGTCGAGTATGATTCTATTGCGCCGTCATCAGCTATCTTCCTTTGCAGACCTCTTCTTGCTGCTTGACCGCCAAGAACACCTTGAGGAACATTAATTAATCCATTGCAAATATTGATAACTAGCATGTCATCATTCCTAGGGCCTAAAATTACTTCTGAAGCTGGCCCTCCTCTTCGTCGACCTGCTCCACAAGAATCCTCCAATGCTCGTATACTTTCCACTTGAAATGGAAATCTCTGCTCATTAACTTCAACTGAATCTCGATACACTAGTCCCGCACTTACAGGATTTACCATGCCATGCATACCATCATTCTTTGCAGAAGCTGGCATGCCACCAGCAGACATAAACATTTGATTAACATATGGTGCTTTATCAAGACGCCAATCTTTACCGGAACACACTCCTGTTCCGGCGCCGTTACACATGTTACCTTGACTAAACCCATAACCATCCCCAAGTTGGGAAAATCCTGACTGAATTGTATTTATGATAGTATCAGTCATATTAGTAGTAGCAACGGAACAACTGTGGGGAAATCGAGGAATTCCAATAACACTATTTTCCCTGAGTAAAACATGAATACGACGAAAGCTACCTGTGTTATGCGGAATATCTGAATCTAAGCAGCTAAATACAGCCTGAGCGCTAGACATAGTAGCCGTAGCCTCAGTAAGGTTTAACCCTGCATCGACGGAATCTGGGTTATCTCGCAAATCTACTGATATATTGCCATTTTTATTATCAATTTTTATGTTAACCTTAATTTCTATACCGTTAGGCAAAAACGGTTCTATCGGATCATGCACCCCTTCACTAAAAATATTACCTTTTGGTAATGTCTTAATTGCTTCAATCGTCCGACGTTCAGAATAATCTAACCAGTCACCAATAAACTGCCGGACTTTTTTTATACCGTATTTTTCAATAAACTCCTTCAGTCGCCTTTCACCAATGCGTGCTGCTCCTATTGCTGCCAAGTAATCGCCATGCCACTGATCAGGAACGCGAATTCTTCGTCGACACATACGAATAATATCGTCTACATCGTTATAACCATTTTGTATTTTCACACATGGGAATATTAGTGCTCCTTCCTGATAGACATCTTTAGCAGCAGCAAAGTATGTTGTTGGCTGGCTGTTTCCGCAGTCTGCCTGATGGGCTTTAACGGCAGCTGTAAAAAGATGTTCATCATCAAAAAAAACTGGAACAAGAAAGGTATGGTCGGCTGCATGACTGTTGCCCACATAAGGATCATTATCTAAATATGCATCGCCTTCGCAAAAGTTGGGATGATACTTTTTCATTGAAGCTGTCTGTAAGTGCATCCCAAACACATGTATTGGCATGGCCTCGGCTACAGCCAAAACTTCATCCTCTGCAGTGATTATTGCACAGGAAAAATCTCTCGCTATTCCTATCACTGCAGATCTAGCACTGAACAGGACAGTATTTGTCATTTCACGACAAATTGCATCCATGCGATTTGCCATGATAGCTAATAGCACAGGATCTAATCCGTCACTTCCACCATTCTTCGGAACTTGTGAATCACCCATTACCAAATATCCAATCCCTAAAAACACCTAAATAAACTAAACTGAAGCCTACTATAATCGATAATATTTTAAAATGTTTACTACCTCATTTCAGGTCATGACGCTGTTTTTTGCGAAACATAAAAACTAAATATCAAACCCCATGACTTCTGAGATTTTTAAGTTTCCTTAAAGTTGCAAGTTCACTTATATCAGGGGCTCTAGTGACATCGAGGTCATCTGCAAATTGCATTTTCCACCCGGTCGACTCTAACACTTTTTGAGGGGAAATACCCGGATGAAGAGCCGTAACGGTTAATTCTCTTGTATCATTATGTGGTTCTAAGACACAGAGATCAGTTATGACCCTGGTAGGGCCAAGTGTATGAATTCCAAGTTTGCTCCGATGATCCCCCCCGTCACCATAACCAAAGGAGGTTATAAAATCTACTTTATTTACCAAACTACGTGTCGTATGTCGTAAAATAATAATAGTTTCATCACATGAACTTGCAATTTCTGGAGCACCCCCACCTCCTGGCAAACGCACTTTTGGATTGGTATATTCACCAATTACAGTAGTGTTGTTGTTTGCAAAACGATCAATTTGTGCAGCGCCCA
>CAYRUX010000151.1:0-6926 GCA_964427515.1 uncultured Rhizobiaceae bacterium | reverse complement strand
TCTGCAGAGGTTATGTATCCAAATAGGGTTCCAAATGCGCAACCGCTTGCAATTATATATCCAAGTGCCGTTTGGTTGGAGCAAGTTTCACGTATTCCCAAACAAATAGTTTTAATCTTGAAAGGATGCCTTTCAGACTTTTGCAAAGTTTCTTTTTGCCGTATTGCAAACCAAGTAAGAACTATTATGCCTAAAATTAGTAGAAATACGAAAATAACGCGCCAAGTTGTTAATATTATTATTCCTTGGCCTATGAATGGGGCGACAATTGGGCCAAGGATAAAAACAGTAATAATGACTGACATTATTCGTGCCATGGACACTCCCGAATATTGATCCCGTACAATAGCGATTGTGACTATACGCGGCCCAGCTGCACCCAAACCTTGCAAAAATCGGCCGACTAGCATCGTTGATAGATCAGTAGAGATAAGTGTAATAATGCTACCGATAATGAATATCACTAATCCTATAATAATAGATGGTTTTCTTCCTATACTATCAGAAAGGGGCCCAAAGAAGACCTGTCCTGCTGCCATGCCAAGTACTAGAACGGATATGATATATTGAGTCGTATTGTCAGTCCTAGAGTGTAAATTTTTGCCTATCTCGTTCAAAGCAGGGATAGCTATATCTACCGAAAGTGCAAATATAGACATCATTAAAGCTGCAAGAGCGATAAATTCTGAACCTTTTAAAGATCCCGGAGGGAACGGACGGGGCATATTTGAAACTCTCCTCATCAGCGTAATAATACGCTAGGTAATATGGGTTTCTATAGGCGAAGCAAGTCGAATGCATTGTTGTTTATGGCAACTATATATCGTGATTGTTATTGTGCGTTTTAAAGTTATAGGTGTTAAGACGTGCTTTTTACGTGCCAAACTCAGGACGTGTACATTAATGTTACTGACGTGAATTAATTGTCAGGGACTGTTTGATGACGGATAAAGAGAATTACTATGTGGGTTAAATCATTCTGGCATACTGTGTTAAGCATGGACTTTGATAGCAGCCGTTTATGAGTTTGATTTAGCATTATAATTTAACCTTTTTTGGAGATTAGATTATGCGTATGAACATTGGTTTCATTGGTTTAGGAACAATGGGGACTGTAATGTGCCAGCGTCTTTTGGAATCCGGTTGTGACTTGACGGTATGGAACCGGACACAGGACGTTGCCACACCTGTCATTGAGAGAGGCGCTAAATGGGGTGATTCTCCTATGAATGTTGCTAGAGTGTCTAATGTAGTGATTACAATGACAAGTGATGATGAAGCGTCTAATACTGTCATATGTGGCTCAAATGGTATATTAGAAGGGGCCCATCAAGATATGATTATAATTGACAGTGCCAGCATCTCACCTGAAATGGCTCGTAGTAATGCGGCAATTGCTCAGGAAAAAGGCATAGACCTTCTTGACGCGCCAGTTTCAGGAGGCCCTAAAGTTGCTGCTCAGGGGGCGCTTGGGATAATGGTTGGCGGGTCAGAAAAAGCCTTCAGGGTGTGTGAACCAATATTAGAAAATTTAGGTAAAATGGTTCTTTATACTGGATCAAGTGGAAATGGCGTAACCTTAAAATTGATTGCGAATTTAATAATGGGAGTGGCTATTCAGGCTTCTGCTGAAGCGTTGGTATTGGCAGCAAAACTTGGGATCGATCCACAGGTCGTTATAGACATCACGTCGTTACCAGGTACGGGCCCTCAAACCGGAGCTATGGCTACTCGCGGGCCACGTATGATCGAACAAAATTTTTTTCCTCCGCACTTTTCTGCCAATAATATGAATAAGGATTTAACAGGTGCGATTAGGCTAGCCGAGAAAGTTGGGGTTTCTCTCCCAACCGTTAGTGCGGCTAGAGAGGTGTTAAGGGCTGTTAAGTCACAAGGTAACGGACACATTGACTCAATTGCGGCTGTCTCAATAATAGAATCCATGGCCAAAACATCAGTTTCAAAAGAACGGTGAAACCACTGGGGGGAATGGGGAAAGCTATATTGACACCTAAGAACCGGGTTCCTGCAGGGCCATACAGTTTGGGAGTACAACTTGGCAATTTTGTCTTTCTTTCAGGACAGATAGCCACTAGTGATTATGGTTCAGTTATGGACGGTTTCGATGTTCGTGCTTAAACTGAACTTGTAATAGATAAGATGGTAGCAATACTCAGTGATGCTGAAATGAGTTTGGATGATGTAGTTTCGACGACTGTCTACCTGCATAGCTTAAGCGATTATGAGGCAATGAATGAGATTTATTCAACGCGTTTTAGCAACCCTTACCCAGCCCGCGCAACTGTGCTTGCAGATCTGGCCGGTGAGGGTTTTGTTGGTTGAAATTTCAGCCATCGCAGGTCGTATTAAATAACTCAGTAAACAGTGTTATTTTGTGTATCAATTAGTAAGAAATATGTTGGATTTTGGACAATGTCATTAATTAAGCATCCGATTTTGCTCCTTACCCATGTAGCAGCGGGAGATGTGGGACAAGTCGCTGTTATTCTAAAAAGTTTAGGGTACCCTACAAAAGTTTTAAGGTTGAATAAGGGAGATCAACTTCCAACTAAGATTAGAGATTATTCGGGTATTGTTGCGTTTGGCGGTCCAATGAGTGCTAACGACGATCACATAGACTATATAAAATCCGAATTAGATTGGATGCCCAGAGTTATCGAAAAAAATATCCCATTACTGGGAATTTGCCTTGGAGCGCAAATATTAGCGCGTAGCCTGGGAGCCGATGTAAAAAAGCATCCTGATGGGCTTTATGAATTTGGTTACTATCCAGTTTTTCGTGAAAAGGGAACAGATGATTTAGAAATACCTATGCAGTTGCAAGTATTTCATCGTCATGGTGAGGCATTCACTATCCCATCCGGTGCCCGACGTTTAGTGACACGTGACAGTTTTCCAAATCAAGCATTTCGATATGGTGATACCAGTTTTGGTTTGCAATTTCACCCTGAGGTTAATGATAGTGTATTAGAATTCTGGCTTGGGCGCCAGCCACCACCAGTTGATTTAAAACGTTTTGGTGCACAGAGTGTAAAAGAACAGTTTGCCGAGCATGCTAAAAATGCATATTCCGTGCATAGCTGGTTAGGTAAGTTCTTAAAGTGTTGGGTCGAACTAAAAAAATAGCTAGTATCATTTTTAGTTGTAACCGTTTCTATAAATAATTTAATCAGGTGTTCTTGAGAACTATAAACACGGTTTTAAAGTCAGGAAACGAATTTATTGCATGGTTTTATTTGGCTGTTTTTCTAAATCGTTGCACTAACCAAAGTCCAAATAGGATAATAATACAACCTGCTATTTGAAGAGGGGAAAGCGATTCGGAAAGAATAAGCCAACCCAAAATTGCTGCAACAACTGGTTCACCAAGGAAAGCTACTGAGGTGAATGAAACAGGTAGTTTTGCAATTGCGTAAGTAGCCAAACCTTGGCCTAAAACTTGTGCCAGAATTGCTAGACATATGATCATCGACCATCCCGTAAGGCTTGCAGATAAGAAGCTTTCTCCGGTAAATATCGTTGCAGCCAATAAACCAGGCAAGCTGAATACTCCACTCCAAAACATTATAAGTCCAGCTGGCAGGCGTATACGCAGGTGTTTTATAATAAGGAGGTAAGCTCCAAAGAATAAAGCTGTCACGATTCCGAATAGATCCCCAAACAGGTTGCTGCCTTCAAAAATTACGGATGATCCAATTAGGAAGGTTCCGCCCAATAGGGTCAGGATAAATCCAATTATGAATGTTCGGGAAACATGTTCTTGAAAAAACAGTGAGGCACCAATTATAACGAAAATTGGAGAGGAACATGCAAAGAAAGTAGCATTGGCTACACTGGTAAGTTGAATAGACCAGTGCCAAAAAATTAAATCTCCGGACCACATTATTCCCGAGAGAATCAACAATCCCCAATCAATTCCCTTAAGTTTATGCGGCATTGTTTTTGAAATTCTTTGCGCTTTGAGGCGTGCAATAGATAGCCATAGGAGTAGGAAG
This sequence comes from uncultured Rhizobiaceae bacterium, assembly GCA_964427515.1. Taxonomy (GTDB): domain Bacteria; phylum Pseudomonadota; class Alphaproteobacteria; order UBA828; family UBA828; genus CAYRUX01. The sequence goes on along the minus strand of CAYRUX010000151.1, from coordinate 2,910 downwards.
GGAAGTGCGAAAAGAACGCGATAGAGTGCAGTGGCATTGGGGCCCAATTCTGAAAGGCGCATGAAGATTGGAGCAAAGACGATTCCGGAAATTCCTATAGCGAGGATTATAAGGGTTAATCGGGATTTTAAGTTTTTTGCGCCAACAAAATGTAGAATTGAGATCATCTGTCTAATTGGATTTAATGGTCTCTCTCGGGTTTCTTTTTAAGTTATGGGCAAGTAGATTTTGTATTAGAATTTAGTCCACCAGGGTTTTTTGCCATTGAGTCCAACCATTGGAATACCTGTCATCATTGCCACGTCATTGGTAAGTGAACGCATGTCATTGGGGTCTAAGTCAGCAACTTTATTTTTTCCGCAGGAACGTGCAAATAACTGAATTTCCATAGTAATGGCATTAATATAATTTGTTACCCGGTCTGCGGCTTCTTCTACGTCAAGTCGTTCCATCAATTTGGGTAATTGTGTTGTAATGCCCACAGGACATAGGCCAGTATGGCAATGTTGGCACTCGTAAGGCGTCGTTCCAAGTCGTTCATAATCTTCCACATAAATGGGGGCATGGCAGTTGAGAGCTATCATAGGTGCTGTTCCAAGGTAGACTACATCGGCACCCAAAGCGATAGCCTTCGCGGCATCGGCACCATTTTTAATGCCACCTCCAACAATTAACTTAATTTCATCTTGCTTGCCCATATCGTGAAGCGCTTCAACGGCTTCGGCTATAGCTGCAACTGTTGGAATGCCAGCGTGGTCAAGTTGTATTGAGGGAGATGCAGCTGTTCCACCTTCCATTCCGTCAAACACGATTGCGTCTACGTCCGCTTTGCAAGCTATACGGACATCATTTGCAATTCGTGATGCGCCAACCTTTATTGAAATGGGAATTTCGTAGTTGGTAACTTCCCGCAGTTGTTCTAACTTCATGTAAAGGTCATCAGCACCCATCCAGTCTGGATGCCTGCAACTGCTACGTTGATCTACACCAGGTGGAAGGTCGCGCATTTTTGCAACCTCATCTGACATCTTAAGACCAAGAAGAACCCCACCAGTACCCGGTTTTGCACCCTGGCCTGCACCTATTTCTAGCATATCAGCTTTTTGGAGGTCATAAGGATTCATGCCATATCTGCTGGGTAAATATTGCATAACAAGTTTAGTAGAATGTTCGCGTTCCTCCGGGTGCATTCCTCCCTCACCAGTACATGTTGATATTCCGCAGCGAGAAGCTGCTATGCCCAGAGCCCGTTTTGCATTAACCGAAAGAGCACCAAAACTCATGCCGGCTATCATAATCGGGCGATCTAGTACCAGTGGTCGGGATACTTTGCCTTTACCAATTGTTACGGCTGTATCACATCTCTCTCTATATCCTTCTAGAGGCATTCTTGATAATCCAGCGGGGGTAAACACTAAATCGTCAAAACTTGGTAGATTATGACGTTTTGTTGCTTGCCCTCGAATTTGGTAGCGACCTAGTTCAGCTTTTTCTTGAATTTCTTCAATGGCATCAGGGTGCCAAACACCGCTGTAAGCTGGCGGACGATAGGAACTTGAGCTCATAATGCATCCTTCCAAGCTGCAAAGTCGTGTTTGTTAAAGTTCCACAATGATTTGTCAGATTGTAGTTTTTTAAATGATTTGGGTGCCGAAATTTTATATTTTTCAAGCAACGCAAAAACCTCATCTAATTCACCAGCCTCGGGATCAACATGCGTTACTCCACTCCCGAGTTCCTCGGGGATTCCTCCGAGCCAGATTTGACCCTGATACATAGAATCACCTAATCCCTTGGCAGAATCCCCGCAAATAATTAAACGCCCGTTTTGCATCATAAAACCTGACATATAACCGGCATTCCCACCAATTATAACTTCTCCAGATTTAAGGCTAACCCCACATCGTGGACCGCCGTTACCCTTCACTACGATTCGCCCACCTCTGATTGACGGGCCTGCCGAGGTTGCTGCATTTCCTTCTATTACTACTTCTCCAGACATTAAATTATCTCCGACCCCCCAGCCAGCGCTCCCGTGGATCTCAGCGGTTACACCGTCACACAATCCAACTGTATAATATCCCACATGACCCCTATATATAAGATGAATGGGTTTAAGGATGCCGACTCCAATATTGTGGCGAGCTTGGGTGTTAAGAATTTCAACTTGCTCTACGCCATCAACTGCAGCATTTCGAATTATGCTATTAATTTCTTTTGTAGATTTATCTTCGCAGTTAAGTGTAAGGGTTTCTATATTTGCCATACATTTACCTCACCAGCTCCAGGCTCCCACACTTCTGTGTCAGACAACACGCCTTCACGTAGAGATTGTGGGTCTGACGATAGTGCAACAAAATCATCAGTTTCAGCTATTACAGTTGGTTTTGCAGCGTATGAGTCTTTAACGAGTGCAAATCGATCACTTGTTATAGCTATATATGAAAAACAGCCATCAAGCTTATTAATTGATATATTTAAAGCTTCTTCAAAAGATGCACCCTTGGACATCTCGTCAATTAACATAATAGGAATTATTTCAGAGTCATTTTGAGTAGTGAACTCATACCCCTTTAGCCCATAAGTGGATCGTAGATAATGGTAGTTAGTAATATGGCCATTATGGACTACCGTAAGATCTGAATTAGCTCGTGCAGCTAATGGTTGGCCATTAGTAAAGTCAATATTGCTTTCAGTAGCATATCTAGTAAGACCCATTGCAAGGCGTCCATCGTATTTTTTTAAGTTAAATTGTGTCTCTAAGTTTGCTACTCCACCCATATGTTTTAGTACTTCTAAATTACGACCAATACTCGCTACTGAAATTGATGGATGTAGCACATCAATCGCTTCGACCAATTCACTCTCCACACCTGAGTAATCAACAACTGCCCGAATATAACCTGTGCC
>CAYRUX010000150.1:0-32145 GCA_964427515.1 uncultured Rhizobiaceae bacterium | reverse complement strand
CATTTATAATAACGCTTTTTAAACCCATTTTTGCTGTTCGTTCGAGTTCCCTACAAGCCCAATCGATATCAGCCATATGTATCATGGAAGTTCCAAACAAGCGCTTTGGTGAATAGCTGCAGTAGTCGGCTAACCAGTCGTTAATTACAACGCAGCAATCTTGCACTAGGGCATCATTTTGCGTACGCATAGCGTATAGCATCCACGTGGCATTAACGACTTCCGCCACAACTCCGTCGGTATCCATACAAGCAACACGTGCTGCCGGGTCAGTGCCGGCATTCAAAAGCTTTTTCTGAAGTTCTTCGTCTCCCTCTACCACTTCGTCGATTCTACAGTATTCAATGCCCGTGTAAAAGAAGTCCGCTTTTTCTCCGTCTAGTTCGTCTACCATACGAGGTACTGCGTCACCGTATTTATTTTCGAGTGGTTTGGTCCACAGGTCGGCAGGTTCAAGAATATGAGAATCAGCAGATATAACTTTATTTTTAGGCATTAGGTTCTCCAACAAACAAATATTATAGTGGGTAAGGGATTCAACATTACTGAGTAAATTTGATATGTATCCAGATCCTAATAGAGTAGGCCGGAATTTAAAAGATGTTAGAAATAATATTTAAATTTTCCAAATGATTGGATGTGATTTATTAGCTTATAAAGTGAGTGGAGTAGCATTTTTTACAAAATCATTCCTCGCTGCAAGAGTTTGCAGTATATGCAATGCAATTTACTATTGTCGGTATTTTTAGGAGGGTTCAATGACTGCCAAGTTTGGTTATCTTCTTCCAACACGCGAATATATCATGCGAAATATCAGAGAAACAAAGCCTTTAATAACTCTTGCAAAAAGGGCGGATGCACTTGGTTATAACTCTATATGGGTCGGAGACTCGCTTTTTGCCAGGCCAAGACATGAACCACTTACATTTCTTTCAAGTTTAACAGGTCATGTCCAGCAAGCGTCAATCGGAACCGCTGTCTTGCTGCCCGCGCTTCGTAACCCAGTTCTTCTAGCACACCAAGTTGCAACTTTAGATAGGCTTAGTGAAGGGCGATTGATTCTTGGAGTTGGCATTGCAGCTGATGTAGAAAATGTTCGGGAGGAATTTATGGTTGCTGGGATCCCATTTGAGAAACGTGGCGCCAGAATGGTTGAAAGTATTAAATTATGCCAAGCTTTATGGTCGGGTAAGACTATTTCTTGGAATGGTTTTTGGAAGATTAAGGGCTTAAATTTGGGTTTGACGCCTCACACCTCTGGAGGCCCATCAGTATGGATTGGAGGGTCAGGACCTCTGACATTGCAGCGAGCGGGTTCAGTATTTGATGGCTGGTTTCCAACAGGCCCTAACTCTGAAAGCTTTAGCAAAGGATGGGAAGAGGTGACAAGAACAGCAAAACTTGAGGGGAGAGACCCCGAGGCGTTGACAGGTGCTGTTTATCTAACGATATCTGTGGATGACGATGAGGGTAAAGCAAATGGGCGCATAGATGCTTATCTGGAGGAATACTACAAACAGCCTGCAGCTTTAATGCGCAAAACTCAGGCTTGCTTTGGCGGATCAATTGAAAATGCAATGGGCTGGATTAATGATTATATTAATAGAGGTGCAACGCACATTGTCTTACGTTTTGCTGGTGATCCAAATCAGCATTTGGAATATTTCTCACCGATGGCTGTCACTACTGAGCTTAAAAAAATGTGAGGTGTTTTTCCATGATATGCTTATTAGAGATAATTTGACTGTCTGTATACAACTCGACCACAACTTGAAGTAGTTACTATTACAAGAGCTGGCATAAGAACTTAATAGTTTAGTATTTCCTTGCAACAATTTACAATGTTCGCGCTGGTTAAACCGTAGCCTTCCCGAACCTTTGGTGTTGGACCTACTACCGCAAATTCGTCAGGCATCCCTATTATCCGCATTGGTGTTGGATTCTCTACCGATAGTAGTTCAGCAACTGCGCTGCCAAGTCCACCCGTGATTCGATGCTCCTCTGCTGTAACTATTCCTTTAGTCTCACTTGCAGCCGTTAATACTGATTCCCTATCTAATGGCTTGATTGTATGCATATTCAAGACCCGAGCACCTATACCTTTCTTGCTCAAATGTTGGGCAGCATTTATCGCTGGGCTAACCAAGCATCCGCAAGCGATAATAGTGATGTCATTGCCTTTATGCAGACACTCAGCCTTACCAATTTGAAAGCCTGCTTCGGTATTTGATACTGGATCCTCAGGGATACGCCCACCAAGCCGTATATAGACCGGTCCGTCTATATTCTGTGTCTGAAAAACGGCTGCCCATGACTGCCGGGCGTCTGCAGGTACAATAGCGGTAATATTTGGAAATGCACGCATGAGCGCCAAATCCTCCAGAGCGTGATGTGTTCCACCTGAAACACCAAGTGAAACCCCGCTTGCGGCTGCGCCAATAACCACACGTTGGTTGGCATATGCAACGTCATTACGCAGCTGTTCCATCGATCTTGCTGAGATAAATGGAGCATACCCACATACAAATGGACGCATGCCGGTGGTGGCAAGACCGCTTGCAATGCCCATTGCGTTTTGTTCTGCAATGCCTACATCTACGAAGCGCTCAGGAAATCTTTCTATAAAATCTGCAAGGCGCATCAAATCCACGGAATCTGCCGAAATGGCAGTAATTAAGGGATCAATTTCCGCAAGGTGCGCCAATGCCAGACCAAATGCCAATCGAGATTGATTTTGGGTTCGTGACGAAATTTCGGCCGACATATTGATCATGAGGGTTGTCCAAGTTCGGACATAGCTTTTTGATACGAATCTTCATCAATTGCATTTTGATGCCAAAGATGTGTTCCCTCTGTAAAACTTACTCCTTTTCCTTTAATGGTATGTGCAAGCATAAGCGAAGGTTTGTCGGAGGCATAAGGAATGGCATCAAGAGCTTCGACAATTTCAACCATGTTATGGCCGTTCAATTCCCTTACAGCCCAACCGAACGAGCTCCATTTCCCTAGGAGTGGTTCCAGATTCATTATTTCATTCACATTTCCGCTTTGTTGGATTTTATTATAATCAATTATTGCAGATAGGTTTCGTAACTTTAGTTGGCTAGCAGCCATTGCTGCTTCCCAGTTAGAGCCTTCTTGTAATTCACCGTCACCTAACATTACAACGGTATTAGCATTAATATTTTGCATTCGCTGGCCTAGTGCCATGCCAACACCTATTGAGAGTCCGTGACCGAGACCACCAGTGCTCATTTCGACACCGGCAAGCTTAATATCTGGATGCATCCCCATTAGTGACTTATAACCATAGAAGTCATCTAAAAGTTCCTCTGAAAAAAATCCTGCTTGGGCCAAAACAGCTGCAAGCGCAGCGTTTGCATGACCTTTGGATAGAACAAAACGATCTCTATTTTTCCAGTTGGGCTCTTTAGGACGAATATTGAGATGATAAAAATAAAGAGCCGCCAACAAATCTGCAGCTGACGTAGATCCTCCCACATGCCCCGACCCTGCTGATCGAAGAGCCCGCCAAATATTACGTCTGATAGTGATGGATTCTTTTTCCAACATAGTTAGTAGTGTTTTTCTATCGGAAGCATTTGCAGACATGATTACAGCATCTCCAGCGTTATCTGACCTCTCGCTAATTGAATGAGGTTGTGGGTGCGAGTACCAGAAATATATGAAAACAAGTTAAAGCCAACCCAGTATGAAATTTTTCGTAAATACAAACAACGGGTAACTACTTGGGCGCGGGCTTTATTTTATTCAATTTAAAGTCAGGGTGTAAATAATATGTTTGGCAATTTTGGACTAAGGCAGAAAATATATTAATAATCTGCCTTAATCCTCAGAATCATGTTATGCCGCCTGGTCTTCAAGTAGTACAGAAGAATTAATAGAAATTTTTCTAGGTCTTTTCTCTTCGGGTATTTCCCGTGCTAATTCAATTGTTAACAGACCGTCAGTAAGGCTGGCATTTTCAACCTTGATGTGATCAGCAAGCTGAAAGCTTCTTTCAAATTTACGTTGTGCAATACCCTGGTATAGCAAGTTTTGTTTACCTTCTTGTTTATGCACTTCTGAGACACTTTTGATGGTCAAAGTATTTTCTTTTTGAACAATCTCAATATCCGTAGGTTTGAAACCAGCTAGCGCCATTATAACGGAGTAATGATTTTCGTTGTTCTGCTCAATGTTATATGGCGGGTACGAAAGATCTCTATTTGAATATTGGGCTGCAGAATCTAGTAGATGGCTTAGCCTATCAAAACCCACGGCTGTTCGAAAAAGTGGCGAAAAGTCAAAAGTAGTTGTACGCATAGTTAGATATCCTCCTTTGAGCAATATCGGCAAGGCGTTCTAGGAGCCTAGACGTGCCCCACTGGCCCCGCCTGTTAACAAGAGCAACCCCAAAGTTGGCAGCTGCTTATCAAGTAGATGGTAGTTAAAAATTAAGAGTCAATAGCATGATTATTAAGTACATGGGATTGCAATTATAATTTATTAAAAAGTAGGGCAGATTTCTAAAGTATACTAAAGTGAACTAAATTAATTGCATTTACGTATCATTCTTGATCCTGACGCAGCTACGGGGAGGGTCTTTTTTGGTAAACTGTATAATGGTTTTTGGACGTTTGCGAGTACCAGTAAAATCTATTACTCAAATAGTTTTGGGTTATTGTTATGAATAAAATTTTTATTGTAATTATAGCTATATTTTTAGGAAGCTGTTCTATGGTTGGGATACGATCAGGCTATGAGCAACCCTCCTATGAAGTGGTTGAAAAAATTTCTGATCAATCAGAAATCCGGTATTATGAATCGCGACTTGCTGCTGAAACGATAGTAGAATCAGGCGATTATGGCTCCGGGAAGAATGCAGCATTCCGATTGCTGTTTGATTATATTTCAGGCAATAACCTCATGCAGAATAAAATCGATATGACGGCTCCAGTAGAAAGCATCAGGGTGTTTGAAAAAGTTGAAATGACTGCTCCGGTTGAAACAGCGGTCAATAATGCCAATACTCTGCGTATGCGGTTTTTTCTTCCCATTAAGTATAATTCTGACAATGTGCCTGAACCAATCGATTCAAAAGTTCGGGTGGTTAGGGTTCCTGAACAGTTTTTTGCTGTGTTACGTTTCAGCGGATTTGCAAGTGAAGAGGCGGTTGATGATAAGAACTCTGAGTTACTGAAGTTGCTCGAAAATAATGCATGGGAGGTCTCTGGGCCCTCAAGCGTTTTTGGTTATGATCCCCCATGGACACTTCCATTCTTTCGTCGTAACGAAGTTCTTTTGCCCGTTTTTTTGTCTAGTGGTGAGAATTAAAAAAGTTGCTCGTTGGGTAAGCATACTCTTATTAATCATTCAGAAATGGATTATTATTACATAAAAGAATAGAGTTCACTGAGTGAAATTGTAACCTGAATCCATTAATAGGGATAATGATCAATGCATTTTTATGAGTTACGGCAATATGAAATATTTCCTGGCAAAATGGACGAATGGATAGCATTAATGGAGAATGAGATCATCCCTTTCCAACAGTCAAGAGGAATGGTTGTAACGGGTAGCTTTAGAGTGGAGGAGGAGAAAAACTTATACGTGTGGATGCGTTTCTTTAAAAATGAGGAACAATGCAAAGAGCTTTATGCTGCCGTATACGAAAGCGACACCTGGAAAAATAAGTTTTCTCCAAAAATTGATGTATTGCTCAACCGAGAAACTATTAAAGTATCTCGACTGATTTCTACATCACCTTCTTGGGAGGTTAATGTCGATTAATTAATACGGAAGTGATCAAGTCGAGGCAGATAAGCCCCCATCAATATTTATTGCGGCTCCTGTTATATATGTAGCCCGGTCAGACACCAAAAATGTAGCAAGATCTGCATATTCCTCGGCCTCTCCTACACGGCCAAGAGGTACAGGGGTTGCTAATTTTTCATAGAACAAATTTATATCCTTTTCATCACAGCGTCTCACCCACTGCTCGCTTTTCAGCAGTCCTATACAGATAGTATTAACACGAATATTTGATACTGCGTATTCGTGTGCCAAAGATTTTGTTAAATTTATTCCTGCCGCACGAGTTACCGTTGTGGGCAAAGCCTTAGCAGGCGGTGTCTTTCCACCAATAATAGTTGCGTTCACGATTGACCCGCCACCTCTTTCCCGCATAATGGGCACAACTAACCTACAGGCACGAACAGCAGCCATAACTTTTAAGTCGATGTCTGCTTGCCATGTTTGGTCAGAAACGTCTTCTAGCCCTGCAGCAGCAGACTGGCCAGCGTTGTTAATTAAAATATCAATACCACCAAAAATTTTATGAGTGTCAGAGACGAGCTTTTTGATATCTGGTGCTTTGGATACGTCTGCTTGGATAGGTATAACTTTAGCATTGGTTTCATCAATTATTTTTTCTGCAACACTTTCCAGATGATCTTTCCGTCGAGCACAAATCACCACATGGCATCCCTCATAAGCCAACCGTAATGCAGTCGCACGCCCCAAACCGTCACTACCGCCAGTAATTATCGCAACCTTGCCTTCCAAGCCTAATTCAAACACCTTACACCCCCTTCATATTTACCTTTAAAATTGAAATTAAAAGTCCACCTTTTTAACAGATACTCTTAATGCTTCCAGAGGATGCAGAGATTTTAAAATCGTCGCGCCCACGCCCTGAAGGCTGTTGTGTTATTTAAGGGCATTTTATTCCCAGTGAGCGAAGTTTTTTATTAACTGTTAAAACTTTCTATATGATTACTCCCAAACACATATTTTCGTATGGAAAAAATATTCCGATAAAGTTTCCCAGATCCTCCAAACTCTTTTGGAAAATCCCTACATTGTTTATGCGATTAGTAACACCAAGAGGATTTAAATATTTAAGCGGGCTCCGGTATTAAATCTATTTTATGGTCAATGTTAATTATATTTTCTGCAAAACTTACTTGGAAATATTATTAACGACTTCACCCATTTTTTTCTCTAGCCTTTCCTTGCTTCGAAGTTCACACTCCCAAACTACGATTAGTTTCCAACCGAGTGCAATCAAATTTATGTCAGATTGGGTATCTCGTTCTTTGTTCCTTAAAAGTTTTTTGCTCCAGTAATCGGTTCTGGACTTGGGTATATGCCCGTCCCGACATGAATGTTGGTGCCAAAAACACCCTCGGACTTGGATCGCCGTTTTGTATTTACGGAGAACAATATCGGGGGTTCCGGGTAAAGTTTTTATATGTAAACTGTATCTAAAACCCCTGGCATGCAGGTACTTCCTGACCTTTAGTTCAGGTTTAGTGTCCTTATAGGTTATGCGCGCCATTACCTCCGAACGCTTGGTCTTTGAAAACACATCCGCCATGAGTGTCCTCATAAAATGGTTTGGCCTGATTTTTTATAATTTTTATACTATTATAAATTATAACATAATAGTGATGCTGCCCCAATATGAACCTGATTAACAAATTAACTTTTATTGACCTATTTGCTGGATGTGGAGGTCTGTCGTTAGGATTGGAAAAAGCAGGTTTTTTCCCTCTTTATGTGAATGAGTTAAATAAGGACGCTATTGAAACTTATTTGATTAACAGAGAAGAAGAACATCCTCATTTGCGTGAGACATATAATTCTAGAGACATTAAAGAAGTAATTTCTGACCTAGACTTTTTTGATAATTTTCTAGACAGACTCCAAGAAGATTTTGGTCGAGATTTTTGGGAAGACAGTGTGGATGTTGTTGCTGGTGGCCCTCCATGTCAGGGTTTTTCTGGTATCGGTATCCGAAGGTCTTATTCAGTTGATAAAGTGCAATTGCCTTCAAATCATCTCTTTCAAGACATGGCATTTTTTGTTCATAAAATTCGCCCCAAGATTTTTCTGTTTGAGAATGTTGAAGGGTTGCTGAGGGCCAGGTGGACTAAAGAAGGTCAAAAGGGCGAAATCTTCAAAGATGTATTGAAAACCTTCTCGGATATCCCAGGCTATTCAATCAAATATAAATTGGTTTATGCAAAAGATTATGGTGTCCCACAAAACAGACCCCGTGTTCTTGTAGTTGGCAAGAGGAGCGATATTCAGGGCAAATTCATTGACGAAGAAGATGCGGTTCTGGCGAATTACTTGCCGTTCCCAACTTCAGATTATCCAGACATCCATGATATTTTTTCTGACTTAATTGACAGAAAATTTGAGTATGGTGGAGTAACGGCGTTTTATCCATCCCCACCCAAAAACAAATGGCAAGAACAAATCAGAACATTACCTAACGGCAAAAAGATTTTGGCAAAAGGTGATAAATTATCTGAACATCAATACAGCAAACACTCCGACACTGTTGTTGAGAGGTTCTCGCACATGATTGCTAATAATGGTGAGATACCGCAACACCTCAGGACAAAGAAATTTGCTCAAAGGTTGCTTCCAAAAAAATGGGGTAACAAAGGTCCAACGATTACTGCCTGTTCATTACCAGATGATTTTGTTCACTATAGCCAGGCTCGCTCATTAACTGTAAGGGAGTGGGCCAGGCTGCAAACCTTTCCCGATTGGTATCAATTTGCTGGAAAGCGAACAACAGGGGGATTGAGGCGCGCTGGAAATCCAAGAGAGTCCATTTTTGAACGCGAAGTGCCAAAATACACTCAAATAGGTAATGCAGTTCCTGTCAAACTTGCATTTGAAGTAGGCAAGCATTTAGCAAAAATTTTGAAAAAACCAGATTTTTAAACAAATTCAAAACGTGCATTATCTCTGCTATCATTGGAAAAACCAATGGTAGGCAATGCTCAGTCAAGCAAATATTTGCGTAGTTGATACCCTGCGTTCTTTTAAAGAAGTGCAGGTGCCTGTCTGTTTTCTCGTGCCCACTAAAACGGGCATAGAAAAATCAATAATGGATGCGACAAAGTCAGTTAGAGATTTTTTACTAGAAAAGGGTGTCCATAACTTTTCGACACAAGGGCAAGGAATAGAATCCAAGATTCTTATTCCTACTATTTTGGTTTCTGGCGGTGAGTTTGTTGATACCAAAACATCGCTTTACAGACCGGAAACCAAGAGTGGTGACCCAAGGGTTTGGATATATAAATTAGGTGATTATGCTGAGCCTGGGGATTTATTGGCGATTACAGTTAATGAAGAAAAATTAGTTGTAGTGAATTGTAGTAAAAGTAATGTTCAACAACTGGTTAATAGGTCACATGCCAATTTTAACCATTTGTTTTATGGCACTGTTGTTGGACTGTCCACCGATGCAGATGAACTGCTGTCGATGATGAGGAATATTGCAAATCGGGGTTATGTTACAACCTTAAGGGCAGGTGACACGGGTGTTGGATATACCCTAGAGACCCTTCTTGGGATTGCCGCCAATAGTTCAAAGGCACCTGATTTTCGAGGCATTGAAATAAAATCAGGTCGAAGCAGGTCTCAGCGCTCTGGTCGAACTACTGTGTTTTCTCAGGTACCTAATTGGAAGATGAGCAGGTTAAAAGGGTCTAGGGACATCCTTTACACTAGGGGGAGATATCATGAAACCAAGCACAGAATGCAACTTTTTCATGAATTATCTGCAAGTAAAATAAATTCATACAACATGAAGTTAGATTTAGATTTCAATCAGAATTTATTACATCAAGTCTGCAAAGAACATGACGGGGTTACCATTGATGTTTCATGGGAACTGGAGGTGTTAAAGAAGAGGTTGTCGGAGAAGCATAAAGAAACGTTTTGGGTTAGCGCAGAGACTAAAGGCAAAAGTGGGAGTGAGTTTGAAGAGTTCTTATACTCTAGTGTCAAACACACAGGCGCTGCTGACGTAACTGTTTTTCCAACTTTGTTGGAGACTGGTGTTGTTACACTTGACTACACGATTAAAGAAACAAAGCCAGGAACTGCCAAAGACCAGGGATATCTATTTAAAATTGCATCAAAGAATTTAGACCTTCTATTCTCAAGAGTGGAAACATATTCCCTTATTTAATTTTAAGAAATTATAAATAATGTAGTGGTGAAAATAACTACAAATTGAGTTAGCAAACCCATTGATTTGACCTTTTACTGTGTCAAAACTGAAGTTCTCTGAGAACAGATTGATACCCTAAACTAGTAACTATCTGATTATATTTACTAAGAAATGGCGCACCCGACAGGATTCGAACCTGTGACCTCTGCCTTCGGAGGGCAGCACTCTATCCAGCTGAGCTACGGGTGCCTTAGCTGTTTTTCGGATCTGATTAAACATGCGATTAAGCGGACAATAAAGAAATCTCTTTATAAATAATTTGTTTATTCAATTACATATAGAATGTGACGGGGTTATAGAATTATAATGATTAGCTTATAGTCGACAGGATAATAACTCACTTACACGATAATGAGGGAATGATAGATATCATGACCAACCGTACAAATCTCATGTTTAATAATAACAAACTAAAACTCGGAGTTTTTTCACCGAACTGTTCAGGGGGAATGGCTGTAACCAAGGTACCAGAAAGATGGGATGCCAGTTGGCACAATAACCTGAAACTTTCTACCATGCTTGATGAGGCGGGTATCGAATTTATTTTACCAATTGCTCGCTGGATAGGGTATGGGGGGGAAACAGATTTTCAGGGGACGAATCTTGAAACAGTTACTTGGAGTACAGGATTATTGACTGCTACGAAGAGAATTACTGTTTTTGCGACTGCCCATGCATCTTTCCACCATCCAATTGTCGCAGCAAAAATGTTTGCTACGATGGATCAGATATCCGAAGGCAGATTTGGACTAAACATAGTATGTGGCTGGAATAAGCATGAGTACGAAATGTTTAATATAGAATTACCCGACTCTCACGATGTTCGTTATAACTACGGACAGGAATGGTATGATTTGGTTCAAAAAATTTGGTCAAGTGACGAGGAATTTGACTGGAGGGGGGAGTATTTTGACTTAAAACATGTGTACGGGAAACCTAAACCATTCAAAGGTGAATTTCCTCCTATAATGAATGCAGGCTCTTCGGACCAAGGGAAGCATTTTGCTGCTCGAAATGCGGATTATTTATTTACTGTATTGGTCGATTTGGAGAGTGGTAGGAAAAATGTAACAGGGATCAAAGAACTAGCACGGCAATATAATAGGGATATTGGTGTATTCACCACGTCCTATGTGGTTTGTAGGCCAAGTCAGAAGGAGGCTGAGGAATATCATGATTATTATGCGAATGAGATGGCTGATTGGCCCGCCGTTGACCGGTTAATGGAACTTCAGGGGTTGCACGCTAAAAGTTTCCCGCCAGAATCATTTAAATTATTTCGAAACCGCTTTGCAGCAGGCCATGGTGTGTATCCATTGGTTGGTGATCCAGATCACATCACAGACGAATTAGTTCGTATTCATGAGGCTGGATTTGTGGGTACTACCATAACCTTTGTAAATTATTTGGATGAGTTTCCTTACTTTCGTGACGAGGTACTGCCAAGACTCGAACAAAAGGGATTAAGAAAGCAGCTACGTTAGTAGACCAATAGACATAAATCTAATTTATAGAGCTAGGTTAAGTTTAGTCCTTAAGTGGCTTTAGCCAGATATCCAGAAAATTATTCAGCCAAATTCTCATGCGGCGATTGTTATCAGGAGCTTCCGCACGCTGCAGTTCTGCAGGTTGGGCTCCAGATAAACTAAGTTGTGGAGCTCCGAGCTCTGAGGTAATCCACCTCTCCATTGTCGGAAGGTTCATTTCCGGATGAAACTGGACTGCATAGGCATTTTCACCGTATTGGAAAGCTTGATTATAAAAAGCTTTCCCTCCCGTAGCGAGAAGATGCGCTCCATCCGGTAAATCAAAACCCTCTCGGTGCCAATGATATACCTTAAGGCTTTCCGGAAATAGATGGTTGCCGGTGCAAGTGGCATAAACTTCATGGTAGCCGATTTCTCGAACGTCTTCTGGGTGTGTCCATACTTTGGCTCCAAGACAATGTGCGATTATTTGAGCGCCGAGGCATATGCCAAGGATAGGCGCGTTATTTTGAAGTTGTTCGGATACCCACGTAATTTCATCATTAAGAAAATCCATTTCGTCGGCATCACTTACAAACATTGGACCGCCAAAAACTACTGAAGCTGCGTATTCTTTAAGTTTACCTTTATATAACTCAGGTAAAGAATCCCCAAGGAGAGGACAGCAAATATCAGTCTTGTAACCTATCATTCTAAGTGCTTGCCCAACTTCACCAGGATCCGCCAGTGCCGAGTGGGTTATAAATACTATTTTTTCGTTTTTCATTCGTTTAAGTATTTCAATAAAAGTAGTTTGTATAAGCCACAATGGCATATCCCAGATATTATAACCCCATTATGAACACAGAGCTGATTACGACAACTAGCAAAATATATTTGCTTATATAGTTTGTAAAACCCAAGGAACGAATTTGAGGTAACATTGGGTGGTCTAAACTTTACGCTGTTGTTTTTGGCAGTCTTGGTGATAGCATCTTAAGTAGTGGAGCATTTGACATACTAGGAGCTATGGGTAAATGGATTTGCATCTATTTTTAGTAGTACTCGGTCTATTCGTTCTACTATTTATTGCCAGTCTTTTATTGCCGGTAGCGCGGCGTTTAAATTTTCCATTCACTGTCATGCTTGCGGCTGTAGGCGTTATTTTAGGAGTTATGGTATTATTAATTCCCGATAAGAGCGGTGGTGGTATAGCGGGGGATTTCTTATACGCTATTGAAAATTTAAATATCACTTCAGAAGCAGTTTTTTTTCTATTTCTTCCTGCCCTAATTTTTGAATCTGCAATGAGTATAAATGTTCGCCATTTAATCAAGGACCTGAGACCCATATTGATGCTCGCAGTAATTGGACTTCTGATTTCAACGTTTGCAATTGGTTTTGCGGTGGAAGCAATTTCGGGTATCGGTTTTGTGGCTTGTCTTTTGCTAGGAGCAATCGTTTCTGCTACCGATCCAGTGGCAGTCGTAGCCATATTTAAAGATTTAGGAGCACCTAAAAGACTAACTATTTTGGTTGAGGGTGAAAGTTTATTTAATGATGCTACTGCGATTGTACTTTTTACCATTCTTGCTGCCGTGATGGTGGCGGGTGCAGACGCATCAGCGGGTTCTGCAGCAATTAACTTCATAAAAGTATTTTTTGGGGGTATTGCAGTTGGCCTAGTGGCATCGCGCGCTATGGCGGGTTTGATTGGCAAAATGCGTAATATGCCTCTTGTTGAAGTTACCTTAACGGTAGTACTTGCTTATATATCGTTTCTTGTGGCGGAACACTATTTACATGTATCCGGTGTTATGGCTGTAGTAACAGCTGGTTTAGTCATGGGCTCGTATGGCCGAACAAAGGTATCACCTAAAACATGGCATTTGCTTCATGAAACATGGGAACAATTAGGATTTTGGGCTAATTCCTTAATTTTCTTTCTAGTGGGAATTCTAGTGCCACGGGTACTAAAAGAGTTTACAGTTGAACAAGCGGTTTGGTTAATAGTTCTTGTTTTTGTCGCATTTGCTGCACGTGCTGCAGTTTTGTTTGGCATCTTACCTGTGATGATACGTTTAAGGCTGAGTCATGGAGTAAGCAGGGCATATAAAACTATTATGTTTTGGGGTGGATTGCGAGGTGCAGTTTCACTGGCCCTAGCTTTAGTTATATTTGAAACCAATGGGGTAGACCAGGAAATCAAGAATTTTATCATTGTTTTGGTCACCTGTTTTGTTTTGATTACCTTATTTGTAAATGCCACAACAATTCGATTCGTAATATTGATGTTTGGATTAGATAAACTTTCTCCGGCTGATGCAGCAGTGAGGGATAGAGTCATGTTTTTATCGCTCGATCGTATTGAGAAAGAAATCCAAGAAGTTTCGGAAGCTCAGCAGGTTAATCCTGAGATCGCTCGCGATATTTCTAATGATTATACTAACCGCTTAATGATTTTAGAAAGGCGCATGAAAGCGGATGATGAACTAGGCGCCCAGGAGAGAGTTAGGATAGGCCTTACCACATTAGTTAATAGAGAACGTGAAATATATTTGAAGCGTTTCTCAGACGGAGTTGCATCTGACAATATAACTCGAGCCCTGTTGGCTTCTACAGATACCTTGGAAGATGCTATAAAAATAGAGGGCTTAAAAGGTTATAACGAAGCTGTTTCCCAAAAACTAGGTTTTGGATTGAGTTTTCGCCTATCTATGTATTTACAACGAAACTTTGGATTCACTTCAGCACTTACGGGTCAGTTGGCCGAACGTTTTGAGGTGCTAATTGCGACGCAAAGTGGTTTGCACGAACTTAGTGCGGTCACTGCCGATAGCATGGAGAGTTTGATCGGAACTGAGGCAGCAATGTCTTTGAGCAAGGCATTAGAAGCAAGATTAGAAGCTACTGACAAGGCATTAGATGCGCTTAGGTTACAATATCCCGAATATTTTGATTCCGTACAAAGATATTATCTTGGCAGAGTGGCGACGCGTTTAGAGGATATAGAATATCGTCGGATGCTTTCTGAACAATTTATTAGTCCAGAGGTTTACAGCGATCTTATTCAGGACTTAGATAATCGGGTACGTAAGTTTCAAATTATGCCTAAACTAGACTTGGGATTGAAGCCGGAAGTAATGTTGGCCAGAGTGCCATTTTTTTCAGAATTGGATCAAAACATTTTAAAGGAAATTAGCACTTTACTACATCCACGATTGGCTCTGCCAGACGAAAAAATTGTAAGAAAAGGGGAGGCTGGCGATACTATGTATTTTGTTTCTACAGGTGCAGTGGAGGTTAATATTGGGAAAGAACCAATTCGATTAGGTAGCGGTGACTTTTTTGGCGAAATTGCCCTTTTGAAAGATATCCCACGAGTAGCTGATGTGACGGCCATTGCTTATTGTCAGTTACTAATGCTCAATGCTAGAGAGTTTAAAAGTCTTATGGAAAGATTGCCCAAACTGAGGGATACCATAGATAGAGTTGCAGCCGAGAGGCTTGGTGAGGAAAGTTAATTGAGTAGTTCTTTTAGTCGCAGGTGAAGTATTAATGATGAAGTCTGAAGTAGTGAACGTATAGTAATTACGCAAACTTTAGTTTTGCGGATATAGTTATCACTTTCAATAATGCCATTGGCTATCAATCTTCAGCATTTTAGAGCAATAGTAAAAACATTTTATATATTACTCTCGATTAATTTAATAACTTGGACATTTTTTGTTTTTTGTTTCTTTTTTGGTAAAGTCATCTGTTATTTGAGAACAAATTAAATATATTTAAGGTAAAATAATGAAAATTGATGCGCCTATGATTGTTCATAGGGAGAGAGTTCGTCCAGAGTGGATCGATTATAATGGTCATATGAATGTTGCATTTTATCTCATGGCTGCAGACCATGCTATGGATGCATTTAGTGATTATGTTGGGCTAGGGCAGAACTATATGAAGGATACTAACAAATCTACATTTGCACTTGATACGCGGATTATATATTTACGCGAATTGATGGTAGATTCACCAATTCGTGTTTCAGCTCAGTTGATAGCTTACGATTTAAAACGAATACATGTTAGTTTATCGTTAATTCATGATAAAGAGAACTGGGTATCTGCCCTTAATGAATGGGTTTTGGTTCACGTTGACTTAAGTGTACGCCGAGCGACAGAAATGCCTAGTGGTACATTGGCGAAATTAGAGGATATAATGGTAGCTCACAATAATTTGGAGAGACCCAAAGCTCTAATTAAGTCTTTTGGTTTACTATAGGAATGTGGTTAATAGGATTGTGCTAGTAAAGTAATGGGTTTAATCCTTATAAAGTCATTATTATTATTTGTAAAAGCTTGAAGCGATGAATTTTTGGTTAATTAAAGCAATATTTTTGACAGTTCTACTGGTGGTAGGCATGTGCTTTATCGTGGGGCCAGTGAGTGCCGCATGCACTGATACACCAGCGCCTGGTGTTAATTGGCACCGTTGTTATCTTGATAATCGTAATTTTAAGAACGTTGATCTAACTGGTGCAGTTTTAAGGGGGGCATTTTTTGCCCGAAGTGATTTGTCTGAGTCAATTTTCACAGAAATTGATGGAAGGCGATCAAAATTTGTAGCCGCATCTCTTAATAATGTAATATTCCATCGGGCTCGCCTCGTGGGTGCAGACTTTACTAATTCAGAGTTAATAAATGCATCTTTCAAAGAGGCTGATCTTCGCCGAGCAAAGTTTTTTCGAGCAAACTTGAAAGGTGCAGACTTCAGTAAGGCTATTCTTAATAAAACAGATTTTCTCAAGGCTAATTTGAGTGGAGCCATTTGGATAGATGGTAAAACAGTTTGTTCTGAAGGTTCAATTGGTCAGTGTAATTAAGTCTTCAATAAGCGAATGGTTTTAAGTGCCAAATGGTTATCGTTGGTGGATAATAATTTGATATGCTGGTTTTCAACCTTTCTAGATTTAAGTTTAATATTAATCCTTTATGAGTGATCCATTTGATTTATCCTTTTCAAAGGAACCGGAAACACGTGACCCGGTTCCTTTGAAGGCTGGATATATGGAAGCATTGAATTCCGAGCAACGAACTGCCGTTGAAGCGACGGACGGTCCAGTTTTAGTTTTGGCGGGTGCCGGTACAGGAAAAACAAGAGTCTTAACTACTCGCCTTGCTCATTTGTTGCACCAAGGCAGAGCTCACCCAAGTGAAATTTTGGCTGTAACTTTCACAAATAAAGCAGCACGTGAGATGATTGAACGTGTGTCTATGCTAATAAATAGACCTGCTGAAGGATTATGGCTCGGAACATTTCATGCCATGGGCGCCAGAATATTAAGACGACATGCTGAGATGGTTGGATTGAGGTCAGATTTCACAATACTCGATAGCGATGATCAAACCCGTCTCTTAAAGCAGCTTCTCCGGGAAGCAAACATAGATGAGAAGCGATGGCCAGCTAGAACTTTATCCCTAATAATTCAACGTTGGAAAGATAGAGGAGTGAGACCGGATCAGGTTTCCTCCGAAATAGGTGAGGGTATAATCAAGGAGAATAACACTAAACATTTTCAACATATGGATGGTGATTCTAATGCATATGAGTTTGCCAATCTAAAAGCACCGGAGCTATATAAAAAATATCAAGAAAGATTGAAATCACTGAATGCCGCTGACTTTGGTGATCTTCTACTACATAATTTAACAATCTTCACTACGGCACCAGAAGTTTTAGGGGAATATGAAAAACGTTTCAAATTTATTTTAGTTGATGAGTACCAAGACACAAACGTAGCACAATATTTATGGTTACGATTATTAGCGAGAGCTCGCCATAATATTTGCTGTGTCGGAGATGATGATCAATCAATTTATAGCTGGCGGGGGGCACAAGTAGGGAACATATTAAGATTTGAAGAAGACTTTGAAGGTGCCAAAATAGTTCGACTAGAACGTAATTATCGATCAACTGGTCATATATTAGGAGCTGCATCTGATCTTATTTCGCATAATAAAGAGCGATTAGGAAAAACATTGTGGACGGAGATTGGTGAGGGGGAGAAGATATGTATTACTGGATGTTGGGATAGTGATGAGGAGGCACGGTTAGTAGGCGAAAAGATTGAAGATCTGCAGCGTAGGGGAGAGGATCTGGATCAGATGGCTATTCTTGTGCGAGCTGGATTTCAGACAAGATCTTTTGAGGAAAGGTTTCTCTCTATTGACCTGCCATACAGAGTTATAGGGGGACTGAGATTTTATGAACGTCAAGAAATCCGGGATGCAGTGGCCTATCTAAGGATAATTATTAATAGTGATGATGATCTTGCATTTGAGCGGATAGTCAATCTCCCGCGGCGGGGTATAGGGGGAGTTACACTAAGGTATCTTCATGATGTAGCACGATCATCCAATTGTTCCCTTTACCAAGCAGCTGATAAGTTAATTGATACTGATGAAATAAACACCAGACAACATAGTGTTTTAAAAGGGTTCTTAGATAAAATTAAAGCGTGGAAATGCTTAATACCACAAATGCCCCATAATGATGTTTTAGAAGTGATACTGGAGGAGTCAGGTTATATACAAATGTGGAAGAAAGATAAAAACCCACAGGCACCCGGACGCTTAGAAAACTTGGACGAGTTGGTAAATGCGCTTCAAGAATTTGAATCCATAGGGGATTTTTTAGAGCATGTTAGTCTTGTTATGGAGCGTGATGTACGCACGGATCAACACATGGTTAATTTGATGACCCTGCATGGAGCGAAAGGTTTAGAGTTTGATAGTGTGTTCTTGCCAGGGTGGGAAGAAGATTTATTTCCACATAAACGTTCTTTGGATGAAAGCGGTGGTTTAGAGGAAGAGAGAAGATTAGCTTATGTGGGTCTGACACGTGCACGTAAAAGAATTCATATTTTTAGTGCTTTACGTAGAAAAGTCCATAATCAATGGCAGGATTCCTACCCGTCACGATTTTTAAACGAACTATCTTCCCAGTATACGGAAATAGAAAATGTTTCGGGATATCCAAGAGATAATGTTCCAGGGGAGATTTCAGCCAGTATTGAAAACCATCATTTTGAACAAAGTCATTCTAGATATCTTGATAGTGGAGCTGAGCATTCATTGAAGGTTCAAAAAGGAAAGCAGTCTAACGATCTCATATTCACAGTTGGTATGAGAATATTTCACCAGAAATTTGGTTATGGAAATATTCAATCGATAGAGGGTAATAAACTGACGGTTGCATTTGAAAAAGCTGGCGAAAAGAAGGTGATAGACCAATATGTTCAAAGAGTCTGAAAATGGAGAACTTTGGCAAGTTAAGATTAGGATTCCTGATACCTATAGAGAGAATTTTGAAAATAAACTTGACGATTATTCAGAGGCACTTTTTTTTTCTCTGTGTGAGGATGATAAAGGATCAGAAATAAATGACCTTATCCAAAAATGGGACTTAACAGTGTATGGTCATGGTTTGAAAAATCAAAAAGACCTGACGTCGATGCTTTCTTTTCTGGCCAACCAGAATAATTTTTCTATTCCTAGTATAAAAATATCTTCAGTTCCTACCAGGGATTGGTTAAATTTTAGCGCAAAAAATTTCCCACTAATTTTTGCAGAGAGATTTGTTGTACATCCGAAGAATTTACGACCACCAAGGGGAAGAACTGCTCTCTGTATAAATGCTGGCAGCGCATTTGGTTCTGGAAGTCATGAGTCAACGCGGGGATGCCTATTGGCATTGGATGCTTTGGTGGGAAAAGTATGTGTGTGTCGAGCTTTAGATGTGGGTTCAGGATCCGGTATTCTAGCTGTAGCTATAGCTAAGTCATGGTGTCATCCCAGAAAAGGAAATGTGGATGTATTGGCAGTTGACAATGATTCGAACGCTATAGCTTCTACTATATTAGCTATTAAAGAAAATAATGTATCAGATCGTGTAAGGGCTATTTTAAGCGAGGGCCTCGCATCTGAAGAAGTAGGTTCCGGAGGGCCATATGATCTTATTTGCGCAAATATTCTAGCTCAACCACTTAAAGATATGGCTGCGGATATAGTTCAAAACTTATCACCAAATGGAACAGCTGTTTTATCAGGTTTGTTATCAAAACAAGAAGATGAAATTAAAAAGGTCTACACTAGATTTGGACTAATAAATTTCGATCTATTTAAGCTAGATCAATGGTCCACACTGGTATTTACTCGTTAAAATTAACTTAAGTTTATAGATTGGGGGAGTGGTCGAGTGCATTTTAATGATGACGATTCTGTTCTTGAAGAATTGCTATTAAAAATGAACTGCTCAACGGAGTTATCTGAGGTTAAGGATCTAATACTCGGAATGGCAGCTGCGCCATATCCTTTTGACGATATGCAATGGCAAGATAATTTAGAGTCGTGTCTGGGTAAAAGTATCGATGCATCACTTCAAGAGAAGTTTCTGGAGTTACGAAAGATTCTAGTGCTGCAAAGTGATGGTATTGGTGAAAGAGATATGGCAGTAAAACGAATAATGGATCTTCGTAAATATCTAACGCGACTTAATTTGTCAGGGTTTATAATTCCTCTTTCTGATGAATATCAGGGTGAGTATTTGGCCAGCCATTCGAAAAGATTAGCATGGATTACAGGATTTACAGGTTCCGCTGGTATGGCGGTGATTTTGACTGATAATGCGGCAATATTTACTGATGGTCGCTATACGCTTCAAGTTAAAGAGCAAGTAGACAGTTCTATTTTTACTAAGCATCATATTGCCGAGACTTCACCATACACTTGGTTGCAAGAAAATTTAAAGTTAGGTATGAACATTGGTTTTGATCCGTGGCTTCATAGCGTCGACCAGCGATCAAGATTAGAGGAGGCTTGCAACCAATCAGGTTGTAATTTAGTGCCCTGTAAGAGCAATCCAATTGATGAGATCTGGCTTAATCAGTCCCCTGCGCCCATTGGGCCTATAGTTCCTTATGAATATAGGTTTTCTGGTAGGAAGTCAGCTGATAAAAGATTAGCTGTATCTAAGTTAGTTAAAGCTGCGGGGGCAAATGTAGCTTTTCTTAACGCACCCGACTCAATTGCTTGGTTGTTGAACGTTCGTGGTGGAGATGTGAAATATTCACCACTTCCTCACTCATTTGCATTACTCTGGGGGGATGGAAAATTAACATGGTTTGTCGATAATCGTAAATTGACACCCAATTTGTCGGAACATCTCGGATCTGATGTAACATGTATATCTATTCAACTACTGGGTAAAATTCTCGATAGTTTAGATAAAAATGTGAGTATTCAAATTGATACTTCGCAGGTACCGGACTGGGTTTATCAACGTTTACATAAAGTAGGTGCCAACATTATTAAAGCTCCTGACCCCTGTTTGATTCCTAAAGCTTGTAAAAATAAGGTAGAAATAGAAGGTATTCAAAATGCTCATATACGTGACGGAGTTGCCTTAACCAGATTTCTTCATTGGCTTTCTGCAGTGGGTGTTGCCGATCACATAAGTGAATTACAGGCTGCTGAAAAACTTGCTACCTTTCGTGAAGGCGCTACCTTTTATAAGGGACCAAGCTTCGATACAATATCAGGTTCTGCCGGTAACGGTGCAATCGTTCACTACAGTGTTAGTCCAGAAAGCGATAAAATCTTAAAATCTGGTACGTTGTATTTAGTGGATTCCGGTGGTCAGTATCTTGATGGCACGACTGATGTAACACGAACTGTCGCAATCGGAACGCCGACGGCAGAACATCAAGATCGCTTTACACGCGTATTAAAAGGTCATATAGCACTTGCTGGAGCTCGATTTCCGTTTGGAACTACCGGTGCACAATTAGATTTTTTAGCCAGGCAGCATTTGTATTATGTTGGCCTTGATTACGATCATGGCACCGGTCATGGTGTTGGTGCGTACTTGAATGTACACGAGGGACCACAGCGTATTTCCAAACACTCTGGGCAGGTAGAACTACAGCCTGGTATGGTCATTTCGAATGAACCAGGATATTACAAAACAGGCGAATACGGAATAAGAATCGAAAATTTGATTAGCGTTGTTAATGTTTCGAATAAAGAGACATCAGAACAAGATGTATTAGCGTTTGAAACTTTAACGATGGCTCCAATTGATATTTCACTCATTGATCTAAACATAATGACTAAGGAAGAATGTAGTTGGCTCAACACCTATCATAAATCAGTCAGGGATAAGCTTACGCCCAAGCTTTGTAATTGGCCGGAAGTTGTTGACTGGTTGTTTGCGGCTACTTTGCCTATAAATATAGAATGAATGATTAGATCACTTGCATTTTTTTGGGTAAACTATTATCCCTTGGGCGTCTGATGCTAGAAATTAATAGCGCTAAATGTGGGCCTGTAGCTCAGCTGGTTAGAGCCGGCCGCTCATAACGGTCTGGTCGCAGGTTCGAGTCCTGCCGGGCCCACCACCACTTCTTGTGATAAGACCTTACAGGATTACAAATTGCTTAAAAGATTCACATTTTTTGAATATTATATTAACCACACTAGTAATTTTTGTGACTTGAACTTCCGTTTTACTTGAATCAGAGGGTCGGCTATATCATGCTCAAAGTATGAACGTAGATGGCAAGCAATATCGTACTATTTGGTTGGCTGACGATGGTTGGGCAGTTGAAATTATAGATCAGACTAAACTACCACATATGTTTGATATTCGTCGTCTTGAATCGATGGAATGTGCTGCCGATGCTATAAAACATATGTTAGTCAGAGGTGCGCCGCTCATAGGGGCAACAGCTGCGTATGGCATTGCTCTCGCCACCCGGTTTAATCCTGAGGATAGTAACCTTCACAAAGCATACGATCTGCTTATCAAAGCCCGCCCTACAGCGATCAATTTACGCTGGGCTTTATTAGAGATGCTAGAAGTTCTTATTCCATTGCCGGTTGAACATCGAATCGAAGCCGCCTACAAACACGCTAAAGTAATCTGTGATCAAGACGCAGAAAATTGCCGGTTGATTGGCAACAATGGGTCTCATTTGATTGAAAAGATTTTTCAACTTAATGAAAAAAAAGAACCTGTAAATATATTAACTCATTGTAATGCCGGCTGGCTTGCCGCCGTTGATTGGGGTACTGCTCTCGCACCAATCTATATCGCTCATGATAGGGGCATTGATATACACGTTTGGATTGATGAGACTAGACCGCGTAATCAGGGAGCTTCGTTGACAGCTTGGGAATTAAATAACCATGGAGTGCCGTGTACTCTGATTGTGGATAATGCTGGTGGTCATTTAATGCAGCATGGAATGGTAGATCTATGCATCACTGGTAGTGATCGTACAACCATTAATGGGGACGTTTGTAATAAAATTGGAACATATCTAAAAGCGTTAGCTGCCGATGATTGTGATGTTCCCTTCTATGTTGCCCTTCCCGAGAGTACCATTGATTGGAAAGTTGAAGATGGATTAGCAGACATTCCCATAGAACAGCGAGACGGGGAAGAAGTACTTAAGGTTTTTGGAATTGACGATGCTGGTATTCTCAACCATGTTAGAATTGCACCGGAAAATTGTCGAGCAGCAAATTTTGCATTTGATGTAACTCCTTCCCATTTAATTACTGGACTTATTACAGAACGTGGTTTGTGCGATGCATCAAAGTCGGGCTTACTTGAGCTTTATCCTGAGAGAAACTAGTCAAGGCTAATTTTGGGTTATATGAGTATAAAGAATTATATAAACATGCGATCGAATATGACTCTAACTGAAAGATTAATTTTTTAGTTCAATGGAAAGTTTGTGGTGTGAAAAAAGTGCTAATTCAATAGTCGATCAATACGTAGATCTGGTTGGCCGAGACTTAGCTCTCTGTTTGTATATGACCCGTTTAGTGGGTTGCGATCGTCGTCTAGTATTGCATGGCGGAGGGAACTCTTCAGTTAAGGCCAAAGCCAAGGATCATCTTGGTAATGAGCAAAATATTATCTATATTAAGGCTAGTGGCAGTGATATGGCCACAGCTAACCCGACAGACTTTTCCTCCCTTAAATTAATTGAATTGCGTCAATTGAGAGGCGCGCGAAATCTTGTAGAAAATAAATTACGAGGATTGCATAGATCCTGTTTAGTAGATGGAACAGATAAAGATCCATCAATTGAAACACTGATGCATGCTTTCTTTCCTCACAAATTTGTCATACATTGTCATGCAAACGCCATTCTTAGTATTACCAACCAAATAGATGCTAGTGATAGAATAGCGAGCCTCTTTAAGGACAGTCTGACGCTGATTCCTTATGTGAAACCGGGCTTGTCTCTGGCTGAGTTAGCTATTACTGAGTTTGAGAATAATACTAATGTAAAGGGATTAATTTTATCAAATCATGGGCTGGTATGTTTCAGCGATAGTCCCAAGATCGCTTATGAAAATATGATCAATTTGGTTAGTTTGGCAGAAACATATGTTTCGACCCATCGCCCTAGATTGCGTGAGTATAATGAGAAACAAAAATATCCGATGGTTGGTACTATTGCCCCCGTTGTTAGAGGTGCATATCGTCGAGCAGCAATAAAATATGCTAAGAGCGTTAGCCAAAGCTCAGTTCCTAGCCACGTAGTACTTAGCTTCAGAGCAAATTCGCAAATCTTAGACTATATGGATGGATCAGAACTTCAACGTTACGCCTGTCAGGGGGTTCCAACACCGGATCACGCAATATTCATAAAAAATAAACCAATTATACTCACCTTTGCAGAAAGTATAGATAAATTTTCTGGATCCATCGATCAATTATTTTGTAATTATATCCGTCAATATCTCTCTTATGTTGATCGTTATGCAGATAAGAATTTTAACGTTGATGGGATAGTGGATCCACTCCCTCGAGTAGCCTTGGTGCCTGGCATAGGCCTTTTTGGTCTGGGTACAAGTGTTCAAGAAGCTGATATTGTAGCAGATATCGCTGAAGCTAATGTTGATATTATAACGGGTGCTGAAGCAGTTGGCCAATATTGCCCATTAAATGAATCGCATATATTTGATGTTGAATTTTGGTTATTAGAGCGACAAAAGTTTGCGCCAATTAGCAGGCCATTGTCGGGGCAAGTAGCTGTTATTACTGGTGGTGCTGGAACTATAGGCAGGGAGATAGCTATCACATTTGCGGAAGCTGGTGCGACTATAGCTGTACTTGATATAGACCGAGAAAAAGCAATTCAGATTGCTTCTGAATTGTCAAATCGAGCTTTGGGATTACTTTGTGATGTTACAAACGATGAGTCAGTTAAAAGAGCGTTCGAGAAGATTTTGGAAGTTTTTGGTGGAGTAGATATTTTAATTTCTAATGCTGGTGCTGCTTGGCAGGGACGAATTGGTGAGGTTTCAGATAGTGATTTGCGGAAAAGTTTTGAATTAAATTTTTTTGCCCACCAAAGGGTAGCACAGAATGCCGTTAGCATTATGTTGCGTCAAGCGAGTGGTGGATGTTTATTATTTAACACGTCAAAGCAGGCGATAAATCCAGGAAAAGATTTTGGGCCTTATGGCCTTCCCAAGGCTGCAACATTATTTCTTGTTAGACAGTATGCTTTAGATTACGGACATGAGGGTATACGCTCAAATGCAGTAAATGCCGATAGAATCAGAAGTGGTTTGTTAACCGATGAAATGATACGAGAGCGTGCAGCCGCTCGAAATATAAGTACAGAGGACTATATTTCAGGTAATCTTTTAAAAGTCGAAATTACAGCACAAGATGTTGCTAAAGCTTTTTTAGATCAGGCATTGGCATTAAAGACTACAGGAGATGTGAGAACTGTAGATGGTGGTAACATGGCTGCAATTTTACGGTGAGGTTGTATCATTGCCAGTTTTCAGAGAATCTTGGAATAAATTAGTTTCAAACTTAAGTATATATATGGTCTTAATCAAATAAATTTAAGCTAAGGAAATGGTATGGCTGATCTCGATGATATTAAAGATGGTAAAGATTGGGGAATTGAAACACCCGCTAGAAACGAAGCCTTTTTTTTAAAGGGATCTGGGGGATTAGAATGGGGCATGAAAAGCCGTCTGGCACGCATATTTAATCCGAAAAGTGGTCGCACAGTTATGTTGGCGTTTGATCATGGTTATTTTCAAGGTCCAACTACGGGCTTAGAAAGAATTGATTTAAGCATTTTACCACTTATACCTCATGCTGATGTGCTTATGTGCACTAGGGGAATTTTGCGTAGTGTTATTCCGCCAGACTGCGGAAAGCCAATAGCTCTTAGATGTAGTGGAGGAAACTCAATTTTGAAAGAACTTTCAAATGAGTTAGTAGCAGTAGATATTGACGATGCAATACGGGTTGATGCTGCGGCTATGGCAGCACAAATCTATATTGGTGCTGAATACGAACACCAATCAATCTCCAACCTCATTCGTCTTATAGATAATGGAACTAAGTATGGGATCCCGACTCTGGCAGTTACAGGGGTTGGAAAGGATATGGTGCGTGACGCACGATATTTTGGATTGGCATCGAGAATTGCTGCAGAACTAGGTGCAAACTATGTCAAAACTTATTTCGTAGAGGATGGGTTTGAACGTGTAACTGCTGGTTGCCCAGTGCCAATAGTAATCGCTGGCGGAAAAAAATTGCCAGAATTAGATGCGTTGACTATGGCTTACAAGGCAATAGATCAGGGGGCATCTGGAGTAGACATGGGAAGAAATATATTTCAGGCGAAGTCACCAACTGCAATGATACGTTCAGTTGCATCTGTAGTTCATGAAAATGAAAAACCTGAGCGGGCTTTTGATATGTATAAAACTTTAATTAGCGAAGGATCAAATTAAGTTAACAAAGTTCAACCCATTAGAAGCTTGGTAGAACAAACCTATCCTACCAAGCGCAACATTTGATCAATTTAAACATGGCCGTAGGCGAGCATTGCCTCAGCTACTTTTACAAATCCGGCTATATTTGAACCTTTTAGGTAGTTCACGTAACCATTTGCCTCGCTCCCGTGCTGAACACAGGAGTCGTGTATGTCTTTCATCATATCTTCAAGCAGTTTACGTAAATTATCCTCGTCCCATGCGATTCTAGCACTATTTTGACTCATTTCTAGGCCAGAAACGCCAACGCCTCCGGCATTTACCGCTTTTGCTGGTCCAAAAAGTACCTGTGCATCTTGAAAAGCATCCACTGCACCTTGTTCACATGGCATATTCGCGCCTTCAGCTACCGCTTTAATTCCATTCTTAAGTAATACTTTTGCTTCTTCAGCATTTACCTCATTTTGCGTTGCACAGGGTGCGGCGCAATCACCTTCAACCCCCCAAGGGCGCTGATCTACGTGGAATGTAATATCGTTGAATTCTTTAGCCGCTTCAGAAATTCTGCCTCGACGTTTCCCCTTTAATTCCTTTACCCAGTCTATTTGTTCCTGGGACAAGCCGTTTTCCGCGTGGATAAAACCACCTGAGTCAGATAATGTAAGAGGTAACCCACCTAATTGGAGTACTTTTTCAGCTGCATGTGTCGCGACATTACCAGAACCTGAAATCAGTACTCGCTTTCCATCCATACTATCTCCTGATTGCTCTAGCATGTTTCGTAGAAAGAACATAGCTCCATAACCTGTTGCTTCCGTACGCATTTTTGATCCACCAAACTCCAAGCCTTTGCCCGTTAGCACACCTACAAAGCGATTTGTAATTCGTTTGTACTGTCCAAACATATAGCCAATTTCTCTGCCTCCTACTCCAATGTCTCCAGCTGGTACATCAGTATCCTCACCTATGTGTCGATATAATTCTGTAATAAAAGACTGACAAAATCGCATAACCTCATTATCCGATTTACCTTTAGGGTTGAAGTTTGCTCCTCCCTTGCCACCACCCATGGGAAGTCCGGTCAGGCTATTTTTAAAAGTTTGTTCATAACCTAGAAACTTGAGAATGCTTAAGTTAACGCTGGGGTGAAACCTTATGCCACCTTTATATGGGCCTATCGCACTATTAAATTGTACCCGGAACCCGCGGTTTGTCCTGACGTTTCCATTGTCATCGGTCCAAGGAACTCTAAACATGATGACACGCTCTGGTTCCGCCATCCGTTCTAAAATCTGACTTTCATGATATTCTGGTTTGTCGGCAATATAGGGAAATATTGTTGCAGCTGCTTCGTATACAGCTTGATGGAATTCTGGTTCACCTGGATTTCGCTTTTTAACACCTTCCATATAGCGTTCCAGATACTCATGTGTTTTTTCGGATCCAGTGTGACTTTTGGACATATAATTCCTCCAGAGTGGAAAATAAATAAAGGTAGAGTGTTCCTCGGCTCGAACATTTATTGTTAGAAAGATAGCAATAATTACTGGTTGTTGTTGCTACTGAGTATAGGTTTAAAAACCCATAAGTAAACAAAACTAGGCAGTATATTAATACCAATCTTTATTATTCTTACAGTAGTTTTCTAATATATTTTGGAAGAGCAAAGGCTGCTATGTGAGTTTCGGGCGTGTAGTAATCACATTTGATAAGGGCTTTCTTAAATCTTTCCTCGATTACTTCTAGAGGGGTAGATCTAAGGTTTATATCATTTGTAGCCCATCCAATGGCTAGTGGCCCTCCAATATAACTAGGAACATTTGTTAGATAACAACGAGAATCAGAAAACAAAGTTCTCCAAATTGAAATACTTCTTTGTAGTTCTTTTCCTTGGGTGAAGGGCACGCCATTTTGAGTTATTAAAACGCTAGAATCGCTCATTACGCGTTTGCAATTTGAATAGAATTCTTTACTAAATAAAATCTCACCCGCACCAATTGGGTCTGGGGAATCAACAATAATTAAGTCGAATTTCTCCACACATTCTTTCACGAAAATGGCTCCGTCTGATATAACAATATTTAGTCTGGGGTCAGAGAAAGCGTTGCCACAGATTTTCTCTAAATACTTTTGGGATATCGTAATGACCGATTCATCAATATCTACTAAAGTTACTGATTCTATGGAAAAGTGTTTAAATAATTCTTTTATACAACCCCCGTCT
This sequence comes from uncultured Rhizobiaceae bacterium, assembly GCA_964427515.1. GTDB lineage: Bacteria > Pseudomonadota > Alphaproteobacteria > UBA828 > UBA828 > CAYRUX01. Next base: position 3,594 of record CAYRUX010000150.1, on the reverse strand, counting down.
CCACCGCCAATCACGAGGATCTTTTTTGCTGCCCCATGTGCTAAAATTGGCACATGAACTAACATTTCATGATATGTAAATTCATCGTTCTCTGTTGTTTGAACTACTCCGTCAATGGCCAGCACCCTGCCCATAGTTGCATTTTCAAATAGCATTATATGTTGATGCGGTGATTGTAATTCATATATTACGTTGTTTACTTTATAAGTTGCTGTGAAATCTGTGGGTTCAAGGCGTTCCGACCAATTTTTCATTATTTTTAGCCTCGCAAAGCCTTTGAAATTTTAAAATATTTAGGAAGAAATGCTTTTCTCAAAGCATCGACGGCCGCTTGTGGATTGGTATTTCCACATGTAAAAATGTCAAACGCTGCAAATTTTTTTTCAGGCCAAGTGTGAACGCTAACATGAGATTCAGCTAAAACTGCTACACCCGAAATTCCGTCGTTGGTTTCAAATTTGTGTAAGTGCATATGTAATAACGTGGCGTTAGCTGCAATGATACTCTGCTGTAGTGCAGTTTCGACATGTTTCACATCGTTTATATTTATTGGCTCCCACATATCAATTAGCATATGGATCCCTAAATAGGTTTTATTTTTTTCTTCAACCAAATAATCGGAATGATTCATTGGATCGGCAACGTACGAGTTTTTATTTGTATAAGGTTCTATCGCAAGATATTTTTTCATTATTGATCCGTGTGTATAGCGTTTATTTGGACGATGTTCTATTTATGGACAGGGATATGCAGATCTATTTCTACAATTGTAACAAAATACTAGTTAAATTTTAATGACGGAAGTGCCGCATTCCCGTGAATACCATTGCTAGATTGTTTTCATCAGCTGCATTTATAACATCTTGATCACGCATTGAACCACCTGGTTGAATTATTGCGGTTGCACCAGCGTTAGCTGCGGCTAGAAGTCCGTCTGCAAATGGAAAAAAAGCATCTGACGCGACTACTGACCCTATGGTGGAAGATTGACTTTGACCGGCTGCTTCTGATGCTTCGGCAGCTTTTAGTGCAGCTATTCGAGAGGAGTCCACCCTACTCATTTGCCCGGCACCAATCCCCACAGTTGCAACATCCTTTACATAAACTATTGCATTAGATTTAACATGTTTGCAGACGCGAAATGCAAATAAGAGATCTCTTGTCTCAGAACTAGTTGGGGCACGCTTTGACACGGTTTTTAAGTCATGTTCTGTAATTTGCCCGTTATCACGCTGTTGCAACAAGTAGCCACCGGCAATTTGCCTTAGTGTGAGACCTTCAGATGCAGGATTCGGCATACTGCCGGTCACCAGTAATCGTAGGTTGGTTTTCTCTGACAAAATTTTCCTCGCATCAGCATCGGCATCAGGTGCTATAATTACTTCAGCAAATAATTTGACTATTTCCTGTGCTACTGATCCGTCCAACTTATGATTGGCTGCAATTACACCACCAAAAGCGCTAATAGGGTCGCAAGCTAGAGCTTTAATGTAGGCTTCTTTTAAACTAGAACCTAGGGCAACCCCGCAGGGATTAGCATGCTTGATGATAGCAATTGCAGGTAATGAAAACTCGCTCACTAATTCGAATGCTGAGTCAGTATCGTTTACGTTATTGTAACTAAGTTCTTTCCCTTGGATTTGCGTAGCACTAGTTGCACCAACACGTTGGTCTATTGCTACACTATAAAATGCTGCCTTGAGATGCGGATTCTCACCATAACGTAAAATCTGCTGTTGTTGCATTGCGATAGTTTTTCGTTTTGGAAATTTTTCTTCCTGGTATGCGGTGAACCAATCAGATATGACTGAATCATAAGTTGCAGTATGACAAAAAGCTTTAGCTGCAAGTAATTTCCGATAACTTGCTGAAGTAGCTCCATTTAGTTCTGTCATTTCCTTTATAAAATCTTCGTAGTCATCGTTTTCAACCAATACGGCAACATCCTCGTGATTTTTTGCTGCAGCACGAATAAGCGTCGGCCCACCAATATCAATGTTTTCTATACATTCCTGAAAGTCACCGCCTAATGTTACTGTTTGTTCAAATGGATACAAATTAACAACTACAAGGTCGATTGTTCCAATTTGGTGTTGGATTAAGGCTTCTTTGTGGGATGTATTATTTCTCTTTGCAAGAATTCCACCATGTATTTTAGGGTGTAAAGTTTTTACTCTTCCATCCAGCATTTCGTCTAGGCCAGTAAATTCTGATACATCTTTCACGTTGATATTTAGTTCCCTTAGAGTTTTTGCAGTGCCGCCAGTAGATAGGATTTCAATCTCAAAACTTGAGAGGAGTTCTGCTAGTTGCGGAAGACCCTCTTTTTCTGAAACTGATATGAGAGCTCGGCGAATCTTTACATGGTCAGTCATTGTAGTCCTTTCAATGAACGTTTTTGTCTCAAAATTTTTTCTGAATCTTACTCTTATCGGTAGTGTTTTGGGCACAGTGCGAGCTATCATCAAATTCTGGAATTATATCTTTCATTCTACTAATAATTTCATTTTGATCGTTTTCATTTGTCGCCTCACATAAGGATTTGATTTGTTTTTGTAGAGTAGGAAGATCAGAAGGTCTGGGTGCTGCTTGTTGAAGACCTGCTACAGTCGTTTGGGACAGTGGTTCATTTTTGTGAAATAATTCCTCCTTCAATTTTTCCCCTGCCCGAAGGCCAGTGTATTTGATGTCTATATCTTTACCGGGAGTTAGCCCAGCGAGTCGGATCATTTGATTAGCCAGATCTTTGATTAAGACTGGATGCCACATATCCAATACAAATATTTCACCCCCTTTCCCGCGGGCACCGAGGGCTGAGGCGTGTAACACTAATTGGACCGCTTCCCGTGTAGTCATAAAATATCGACGCACATCTGGATCAGTAACTGTTACTGGACCGCCGTCGGCAATCTGTTGTTGAAATAATGGTACTACTGATCCTGAGGAAGCTAAGACATTACCAAAACGAACAGTCACTAATCGTGTGCAATCTTCCTGTTTAACACTCAAGGAAAGGCCAAGGGTTTGGCAGTAATTTTCTGCGATACGTTTGCTGGCTCCCATTATGCTGGAAGGATTAACAGCCTTATCACTGGAGATAAGAACCATAACCGAAACTCCGTGTGAAACACAGCTATCTGCAACATTAACGGTTCCCATAATATTAGTTAGAACCCCCTCTCGCGGATTTAGTTCCACTATATGTACATGCTTAAGAGCAGCTGCATGAAAAACTAATTCTGGTTTCATATTATGAAAAGTCGTGTTGATGCATGTTTTGTCTCGTACATCGCCTAGAACCATCGTACGGCAAAGGTCCGGAAAACTTTTAGATAGTTCGAGATCAATTGAATAAAGGTTATATTCTGAGTTATCAATTAACGTAAGGTGACTAGGGTTATGAACAGCAATTTGTCGACATAATTCTGCTCCAATTGATCCGCCAGCACCAGTTACACAGACTCTTTTGGCGCAAATAAGATTGGCCATTTCTTGGTTGTCGAGACTAGTCTGTGGTCTACCAAATAGGTCTTCAATAGCTAGTGGTTTGATATTAATTTTTGTTGCTTCTTCGGTTTGGAAGTCAGTCATTCG
>CAYRUX010000149.1:0-4567 GCA_964427515.1 uncultured Rhizobiaceae bacterium | reverse complement strand
TAGGTCAAATTTAGAATTTGGCGCCGAAACATTTCTGCTTTCCTCTATCATGGCTTCAGTAACATCGCGCAAGCGATTGATCCATTTATCATCCACTAGCTTCTTTTTCACCAAATAACCGTTTTCGAAATAAGCTTCCCTCTCAGATTGGGATAGTACTTTAGGTTCATGGGATAGCACCGCCTCCGGCATCATGTTTAATTTCCTTCTTATATGTCAGATAAATAAATTGTTATTCCGAGTGCTTAATAAAGAAAGAGTATACTCCGTTAGTTTCAGTACTTTGGAGAAGTTGATTTCCGGTTTGTCTGCAAAATGCTTGAAAGTCTTTTACAGAACCTGGATCTGTAGCCAAAACCTCTAGTACAGCGCCTTCTGGTATATCTTTCAGCATCTTTCTTGCCTTTAGCACAGGAAGCGGGCAATTTAGGCCTTGTGCATCAAGTAATTTGTTTGCCTTCATATATCTCAATCCGTTTTCTTGTTCGATTGTTTTACTTTAAATAAATAAATTAATATCGGATTTAGTTGCAGTTTCGATATAGGTGGCAGCTCCACCTAATTCTGGCCCCGCAATAAGGTCTTGTAGCTTGTAATCGAAGAGATCCATGGTCATTTGACAGGCTATCATATGAACTTCAGCATCTACAGCTGACTCACGTAATTCCTCAATTGATGCTATACCCTTTTGTTTAATAAGGTTTTTCATCATAGAAGTGGCCGCTAAGTCCATGCCAGGCAGTACACCCAAAATATTTGGCATCCCAACATGAGTACCCATTAATGGCATTTTCATACCTGGATTCCCAAGCCCAGTAACTCCAAGGTCAAGTTTTTTTAGAAGTAAGTTAAGTCCATAAAAAGTAAAAAACATAGACACTTTAAGTCCCATAGCCGCTGCAGTTGTAGCTAATACGAATGGGGGGTAACCCCAGTCTAAAGAACCCTTTGTTACTATAAGAGACATACTTTTAGAGTTTTCTATATCAGGTTTTTTGGTTTCGGACTGATTCATTCCCATCACTTTCTTTAGCGTATAATGGTCAATATCTTTAAGCCGACTTAAATCATGTTAACTAACTTGCTAAACACTATAGTACATCTGATATTCTATAGGATGTGGTGATTGTTCAAATTTTTCGACTTCCTGTGATTTAAGCTCAATGTAACCATCAATGAAGCTGTCAGCAAATGCTTCGCCTTTTTTTAAAAATGAACGATCATTCTCAAGAGATTCAAGTGCCTCTCGAAGGCTGAGGCATACAGTGCTCACATTCTTAAGTTCTTCTGGTGGCAAGTCATAAAGATTTTTGTCCATGGCGTCACCTGGGTGTATCTTATTTTCTATACCATCTATTCCAGCTAAAAGCATTGCAGCAAATGCTAAATATGAATTTGCACTAGGGTCAGGAAACCTAACTTCAATTCGTTTGCCATTTGGTGAAGCTGCATACGGTATTCGACAAGAGGCCGATCTATTATGCGCCGAATACGCTAATAGAACTGGAGCCTCAAAACCTGGTACCAATCGCTTATAACTATTTGTGGAAGGATTTGTAAATGCATTTAAAGCTCTGGCATGAGCTATTATTCCCCCAATGTAGTATAATGCGTTGTCGGAAAGGTCTGCATAACCTGTTCCAGAAAATATTGGTTTTCCGGCTTTCCATATTGATTGATGGACGTGCATGCCAGAACCATTATCATCTGCAATTGGTTTTGGCATAAAGGTCGCAGTTTTGCCATAAGAATGTGCAGTTTGATGGACAACATATTTATAAATTTGCATTAAATCTGCAGTTCTCAGCATAGTATCAAACTGAAACCCAAGTTCATTCTGACTTGGGGCAACTTCATGGTGATGTTTTTCAATTTGAATGCCCATACTCTCCATATGTGTCAGCATTTCTGCGCGTATATCTGCCATGGAATCAACTGGAGCAACTGGAAAGTAGCCACCTTTTTGCCCAGGTCTATGGCCTGTATTTCCGCCTTCATATTTACGTCCAGAATTGTAAGGCCCCTCTTCCTGGTCTAAACTGTAATACATACGATTGGCTGTTGTCTCGAAACGAACATCGTCAAATACAAAAAACTCTGCTTCGGGACCAAAATAAGCTGTATCACCGATACCTGAGTATTCAAGATATGCTTGGGCTCGTTCAGCAATCCCTCTCGGGCAGCGATCGTAAGGTTGTCCAGTTGAGGGTTCTATTACGTTACAAGAGATGATCAGGGTTGGCTGCGCTGAGAATACATCTACAACTACAGTAGATAGATCTGGCATGAGGATCATGTCCGATTCATGAATCTCTTTCCATCCGTTTATCGATGAACCGTCAAACATAATACCATCATTAAAAATATCTTCATCGATAGTACGAACAGCTTGGGCAGTGTGGTGCCATTTTCCACGCGGATCGGTAAACCGAAAATCAACAAATTTAATATTTTGATCTTTAATTATTTTAAGGACGTTTTGAGCTTCGCTCATGACATCTATTTCCTTTTCTTCTTTCTTCTAAATTGCTTCTTTTCCGCGTTCACCTGTACGGATACGAATAATGTCTTCGACTGGTGAAACAAATATTTTCCCATCTCCAATTCGGCCTGTCTGAGTTGCTTGCTGTATAGATTCGATTGCTCGCTCAACTTGATTGTCTTCGAGGACTATTTCGATCTTTATCTTGGGTAAAAAGTCCACGACATATTCTGCGCCACGGTAAAGTTCTGTGTGGCCACGTTGTCGGCCGAAACCTTTAGCCTCCGTTACAGTTATTCCCTGCAAGCCAATTTCTTGGAGTGCATCTTTTACCTCGTCTAGTTTAAAGGGTTTAATAATTGCCTCAATCTTCTTCATCACAGCCCTTATAGTTGTGTTTTAGTAGAAAACGTTTCATCGCCAGTCAACAATAGTATAACACTCTACGACAATAATTAGATTTTAATTATAAATATCAATTATTTATATTAATAAATATACGCTGATGTTTTTAGTTGTGCTACAAATTTTCAAAAGCTTGTGAGAATTATTATAGAAGTTAAACTTTCACTAATTATCTATCCATTCGCGGTACTTTTAGGTCAGCTGGATTAATTATTATAAGATTTCGAAGGTAACTTACAACAATATGGACTATTATCTAGGTCATAGTATGCTCTCGTCATGCGACCAATCCATTTTTTGATTTAGAGTTTGAGGTTTATTCGCAACAAAATATTCAAATACTTTAACTCAAAGTATAAAGATTAGGCGGGGGTATGAAGCTTTCTAAACGTATGGCACTACTTGGAACTGAGTCGGCTTTCGAGGTGCTCGCGCGAGCAAATTACTTACAAGAGAATGGTCGGTCTATTATTAATTTAGGTATTGGCCAACCGAATTTTAGAACCCCAGAAAATATCGTTGAGGCTGGTAAAAAAGCCCTTTCGGATGGACATCATGGGTATACACCCGCCAATGGCATAATTAAGCTTCGAGAGGCAGTGGCCAGTAGCATAACCCTTTCTAGGGGCGTTGAAATAAACCCAGATAATATTGTGGTGGTTCCTGGAGGTAAAGTTACAATGTTATTTGCGGCACTTATGTTTGGTGAGAATGGAACAGAAATTCTTTATCCAAACCCAGGTTTCCCAATTTATAAATCAGTTATTGAGTTTTCTGGAGCGCGGGCGATTCCAATTCCACTCCATGAATCAAACAATTTTTCTTTGAATGCAGATGAAGTAATTTCGAGAATAACGCCAAAAACCCGGCTCCTAATGTTGAATAGTCCTGCAAATCCGACAGGTGGCGTTACTCCGCGACGAGAGCTTGATAAATTAGTTAAAGGCCTTGAAGAGTTTCCAAATGTTATGGTTATGAGTGATGAAATATATTCGCGCCTTCTCTTCGATGGGCACGAACATGCTAGTTTGCTTGATTACCCGTCGATGCGTGAACGTGTAATAATTTTAGACGGTTGGTCAAAAACATACGCTATGACAGGTTGGCGCATTGGTTATGGCATATGGCCCACAAGTTTAGTAGACCACGCAATTCGTTTGGCAGTTAATAGCAATTCATGTGTAAATGCTCCGACACAATATGCCGCCATTGAGGCATTAACTGGCCCACAAGATTCGGTAGACCTTATGCGATCTGCTTTTGCAGAGAGGCGTCAAATTATTTTTCGAGAATTGAATGCCATTAGTGGTTTTTCATGTGTAGAACCAAAAGGTGCATTCTATGCAATGCCGAATATTATGGCTACAGGTTTTAATGCTCGAAAATTACAAGACGAGCTATTGGAATATGCGGGTGTCGCTACTATAGCTGGAACAAGCTTTGGAGAATTCGGGGAGGGTTACTTAAGGTTTTCTTATGCGGCTAGTAATGAAGAGATTTTAGAAGCGATGAGTAGAATTAAAACATTTCTTGCTGAGCATTCTTGACGCTAGATCACCCATAGATTATTCAGAATAGGTTAAAGTAAAAAATATGGCGGGTGTAGCTCAGCTGGTTAGAGCACCAGATTGTGGTTCTGGGGGCCGTGGGTTCAAATCCCATCACTCGCCCCATTTTTTC
>CAYRUX010000148.1:0-1682 GCA_964427515.1 uncultured Rhizobiaceae bacterium | reverse complement strand
AACATTTACCATCCAGTCTGCATTTACATCTTATGTTGGCCGCGATTCTCGAATTAAAACATTCTACGAAACCATTATTAGAACTTTTCAGACTATTTGGCATGGGGATTTTGAACACATAGTTGATGTCGACCAACAAAGAATATCAACCCAATTCAACGTACGCCGAATAGATATGAAAAACATCAAATCATCTATGAGTAATTGTAATGTTTTCCGATTCCAGAATGGCAAATTCCAAAATGTATTTGTCTATGCGTCTGGCGGAAGCCATCTTATACCGGATGAATAAAGAAAGGGCTAAGTCGATGTCATCGGATACTGATATTTATAAACACCAAAATTTTGGCAATACTCTCAGTATAGGCAAAAAAGCCGCATTACTTATCGTGGATTTTGTAAACGGTTTTGACGACCCCAAGCTCTTTGGAGGAGGAAACATATCTGAAGCCTGTGACAATACCATTCAGTTGCTTTCAAAATGCAGACACATGCAAGTTCCGGTCGCTCATACAAGGGTTGTTTTTGCAGAAGATGGTTCTGATGACAATATAATGACTATAAAGGTTCCTGCCTTAAAAGTTTTGACCGAAGAAGCTCCGTGTAGTCAAATCGTGGATAGATTGGCACCCCTATCGGGGGAAATCATTATAAGAAAACGCGTCCCCTCAGCATTTTTTGGAACCGACCTTGCAGCAAATTTTGCAAAACGAAGGATAGATACTATCCTTATAGCTGGCTGTACGACAAGCGGGTGCGTACGTGCTAGCGCGCTTGACGCCATGTGTCATGGGTTTAGGCCAATAATTATTACGGATTGCGTTGGTGACCGAGCTCACGGGCCTCATGAAGCAAACCTTTTTGATCTCAAACAAAAGTATGCAGAGCTACAAACACGCAAGCAGATTCTGAAAACTCTGGAATTAGACGAGAATCAAGCCGCAGAATAATGGATTAGTATATAAGTCAGGAAGGATAAATAAAGAATGAAAGCTGTTATTATTCGTGAACATGGTGGTATAGAAGCATTACTATATGAAGAAATACAAACCCCGGCCCCAACTACAGGCGAAGTTTTGGTCAAGATAGCAGCAAGCGGTGTCAATCACCTTGACCATGATCTTCGTGAAGGAATTTCAGGTTTTGAAGTTACCTTTCCTCATGTAATGGGCGTAGAAGGCGTCGGAACGGTAGTCAAAATTGGTGAGGGTGTTCTCGGTATAAATATCGGAGACAGAGTTGCTATAGATTTTGCTCAGGGAGACCCGCAAAGCAATATGTGGCTTAGCGGGCTGGACGGCACTGACTTTACACATGGACGAATCGGCGTTACGCAGTGGGGAACTCATGCTGAATATGCTGTCTGCCTTGCAACTTCCTTAATTAAACTTCCGCCAACTCTCTCTTTTGAGGAAGCGGCAGCTTCAGTAATCGGTTTTGGGACGTCATGGCACATGGCGGTAACATTGGGGCAGGTTCAAGCTGACAAAATAGTTTTAATTAATGCTGCCGGCAGTGTTGTTGGAAGCTCGGCAATTCAGGTAGCTAAATTACATGGGGCAAAAGTTATTGCATCGGCCGGTTCAGATACAAAACTAGATAAAGCACGAGAGTTGGGTGCTGATGAAGTGATTAATTATACGACCCAAAGCATTCGCGAAGAAGTCATGCGCATGACAAGA
>CAYRUX010000147.1:0-25043 GCA_964427515.1 uncultured Rhizobiaceae bacterium | reverse complement strand
CCAAACGGCACTACAGGAAAAAAAGCGGATCCACGAAGTTTTTGCATTCAAAAAACTTTGCAAGATATAATCCATGGTAATGATGTAGATAATGAGCTCATGTTCTCTGGCCATGGAGCTTACCGGTTTGCCACGGATCCATTCTACTCCAATGGTTTTATTCCTACGGCAAAACAACTTGTTAACCGAATTATAACTGGTGATTAAAACAAAAGTACTTGTATGTTTAAATAGGAGAACACACATATAAGACACCTTTTTTTTATTCGTATCTTGCTTTCAAGAGACTGCTCTGGATAATTAGTCTGCTTACAATTTCTTTTTTCAACTAGTTGGGAGATTAACCAATGCCCGGACTTAAAGGCACTAAAACTGAACAAAACCTAAAAGACGCTTTTGCTGGAGAAAGCCAAGCAAATCGTCGGTATCTTTACTTTGCAAGAAAGGCAGATGTAGAGGGATTTAACGATATTTCCGCAATTTTCAGATCAACCGCAGAAGGTGAAACTGGACATGCACACGGCCATCTAGATTATCTGCAGGAGACTGGAGACCCTGCAACGGGACTGCCAATTGGCAGTACTGAAATTAATCTAGCAGCCTCGGTCGCCGGTGAGACGCACGAATATACTGACATGTACCCGGGGATGGCCAAAACTGCACGTGATGAAGGTTTTGACGAAATTGCAGACTGGTTTGAAACTCTCGCAAAAGCCGAGAAATCTCACGCCGGTAGATTTCAAAAGGCCCTTGACTCAATATAGATTAACGACACCCATAACAGCGGAGCATTTGTATTAGTTTCAAATTCTCCGCTGTTATGTATTACAATTTAAAAAAGGCAATAAGAAATATAGTATGACACTGGACCCTGGAGCTCCTACCCGTCATCCAGTCGCATGGCAACGTCCAGAATTTTTTGATGGTGACTTGCTTGATAAGGAAATGCGAAGGGTATTCGATATATGCCATGGTTGTAGAAGGTGTTTTAATCTATGCGGTTCGTTTCCACGCCTATTTGATCTGATCGATGACTCTGCCACTGGCGAAGTTGATGGCGTATCATCAGCATCTTTTGAAAGCGTAGTAAACGCTTGCACATTATGTGATATGTGCTTTATGGCAATGTGTCCATATACACCTCCACACGAGTGGGATGTTGATTTTCCACATTTAATGCTCCGTTACAGAGCGAAACAACATCGTGAAAGAAAAAAAATAACTTCAGCAAGTCCAAGACTTGCAGAGACTGATAAAAATGGACGCTTAGCAAGATTTATTGCACCGCTCATGAACTGGGGAGCAAATAAGAATAATCGTACTACCAGATTTGTACTTGAAAAGATTGCTGGAATTCACCGGAAGGCTACCTTGCCAAGATATTTTAACCCAAATCTAGTTATTAGAGCCAATAAAAACCCATTAGACATAAATCAAAAGGCTCCTGCTTTTGGTCGGAAAGTTGCCCTATATGCCACCTGCTTTGGAAATTATAATTCACCATCTATAGGAGAAGCTGCAAGAGCTGTTCTTGCACATAATGGAGTAGAAACAACAGTGATCTATCCCCGTTGTTGTGGTATGCCACAATTTGAGCAAGGCAATATAGAACGAGTAGCAAAAGATGCTCAACAGACTGCGTTAGAATTATGTGACTGGATTAAGAAAGGGTATGATATTGTTGCCTTAGTCCCAAGTTGCTCTTTAATGCTGAAACTTGAGTGGCCACTTTTAGTACCCGACAATGCTGCCATTAAAGACCTGTCTAAAAATAGTTTCGACATATCAGAATACATAATGGACATCGCCCGATCGGAAGGTCTCACAAATAATTTATCAAGTGTAAGGGGTGATGTAACCCTTCATATGGCGTGTCATGCACGTGCTCAAAATATTGGATATAAGTCTGCAGAAATGCTTCGGCTAATTCCAAATTTAAAAGTCGACGTTATTGAACGATGTTCTGGTCATGGCGGATCTATGGGAGTTACGCGTGATTTCCATGAAACAGCATCAAAGGTAGGTAGACCAGTAACTCGAAAAATACTTGATTCACAAAATCATCTTATTTCATCAGAATGTCCTTTAGCTGCGACTCATATTGTTTCTGAAACAAAATCGATGTTTGAAAATGATAAAACCAGAAAATATTCTAAACCTCCCGAAGACGCTCATCACCCCATAGAGATTTTAGCGATGTCATATCGCCTAGCTTGGTAAAATAGAAAAATGAATACGAACACTAAAATTTATCTATCTGATATTATGGATATGTCTGAGTACGGTAAACAAAGAGCCTCAATAAGAAAAAAAATTAGACTCAGAAAAAGGAACCGTCGCGTTAGCGTTGGCCCGTTTGCTACTTTTTACTTCGAAAACTACGATACAATGTGGATTCAAATTCACGAAATGCTATATGTTGAAAGGGGGGGGGACGAACAAATTGCGGATGAATTGGACGCTTATAACCCTCTGATTCCGCAAGGAAGGGAACTGATTGCAACTCTCATGCTAGAAATAGCAGACCCACAACAGCGTGCCCGTGAATTAACAAAATTAGGTGGAATCGAAAATACCTGTAAAATTGAGATAGGGTCTATAACCGTAGACGGCAAACCGCTTAAAGACAATGTGGAACGTACTACCACGGATGGAAAGACATCAGCCGTACATTTTATCCGCTTTAATTTTACGGAAACAGAAATTATGCATTTCTGTGATCAATCTATAAAAGGTTTGATTTCTATTAACCATTCTAACTACGGCCATATGGCAGTTATTCCAGAGAATGTTAGAGATGCTCTCAAACACGATTTTCATAACAAAAAATGAAATTATTTTTCTGCACCAGCGGTTTCTAATAAAAAAATTTATGAGGTAAAATTCTATAATACGCTGAATTGTACCAGATGGTATACTCTTACAATACTTATTTAAGTATTTCTCCAGAATATACGCCCCACAAACCCTTCTGCAAAGTCCACGCCTTTTGCTTGCCGTGTGACAAGCGACACCATAATCCATTACATGAAACAACATTAAACAACACACCTTTGGCAGCTCTAAATGAGTAATCAGCCTCGAGATTTGGTTCATTCCTAAATATTCTTTCATCTTCTAATATTAAAACTGTGCGTTTCCCTACTAACATTATGACATTTATCCATCCAACAACACCATCTGAGTCTCGGATACGCCGCCAATCTTTAAACTCTGCTGTAATTTCAACAGGTAGTCCTTTACGTCGATATTCCCAATCAACTGAATGATTCATACTGGGTCCAGTTCTTAAATAAACTTTTTCTTTCTTTAGAGAAACAAATCTGGGGGTTAGTAAAGCTTCAGAGCTAGCCACGGTTGGTGAAAAAACAATGAAACACAATAACATTATAACTTGACTAAAAATAATAGAAGTGATCCGAGGCATAGTTTTCCTTCAAACTCGTATGTTAAGCTGTTTAATATGCTGCCTGACTCAGAAATTTGAACATTAAGATTTATTACCCTTTAGTGATTCCCAGACAGTGCTTTATTAAATAATGACCCAATATCCCAATATGTTACAATAAAACGAGAAACTGAGGGGAAAGATATAGATAATAATGGAATCTCAGAAGAAAAAACCACGCGTTATACTCTCTCGCCGATTACCTGACGCTATTCAGGCCCGGATGATGGAACTATTTGATACTCGTCTAAACGAATCCGATAAACCGTTGAGTAAAGCCGAAATCAAGAATGCTCTACAAATTGCGGATGTTTTTGTACCAACAGTTACGGATACAATCGATAGGGAAGTTATCTCGACTGCGGGGGCTCAGTTGAAATTAATAGCTAGTTTTGGGACAGGTGTTGACCATATCGATTTAGAGGCAGCTAAAGAAAAAAATGTACTAGTAACAAATACGCCAGGAGTACTAACAGAAGATACGGCAGACATGGCAATGGCGCTTATTCTATCAGTACCACGGCGTTTGGCAGAAGGCGATAGGATGGGTCGAAGCGGGAATTGGAATGGTTGGAGTCCTACGTCAATGCTGGGGCAACGTATATGGGGGAAAAGATTAGGAATTATTGGCATGGGTCGTATAGGCCAGGCAGTAGCACGAAGAGCCCTCGGATTTGGCCTCTCAATTCACTATCATAACCGTAAACGCGTTCATAACTCAATTGAAGAGGAACTCGGAGCTACATGGTGGGAGAGTTTAGACCAAATGCTAGCTCATATGGATCTTATCACCATTCATTGCCCAAGCACCCCAGCCACTTATCATTTGTTGTCAGCAAGACGCCTCAAACTCATTCGATCCAGCAGTTATATTATAAATACGTCGAGAGGGCATGCAATAGACGAAACTTCACTTGCTATATTGCTCGAGGAAGGAAAAATTGCAGGAGCAGGCCTAGACGTGTACGAAAATGAACCCGTAATTAATCCAAAACTTTTAAATCTCGAAAATGTTGTGCTGTTACCACATATGAGTTCTGCGACCTCTGAAGGTCGCATTGATATGGGCGAAAAAGTTATAATTAACATCCAAACGTGGGCTGATGGTCATATGCCACCTGACCGCGTAATTGACCTAGAAAGGGAACTGGTTAAATTAAAATAAAAATACTTTTTATCCATCATGCAACTCTTTAAATTTTCTAAGAGCCATGCCTATTTTTAATTTTTTAATAGATCCATTTGATAAGGTTTGTTCAAAACACCACAGATGTAGATGTGATTAAAATTGCGTTTTTAATTACCCATGCTGTGACAAATCATTGATTTTTGGATTTGAACCACATAATGGGCAATCAGGATCAGGTTTAACGCTAACATTACGAAATGTAGAACTAAGAGCGTCATATATGACTAATGTACCTGACAAAGATTTACCAATATCCAATAACTCTTTAATTACCTCTGTTGATTGCAAAGACCCCATTGAACCAGCCACTACTCCCAAAATGCCCCCTTCTGAACAAGAAGGAATTAACCCCGAAGGCGGAGGTTCTCTAAAAATACACCTATAACAGGGGTGAGTTTTACCTAAATAAGCCTTATATGTTGAAAGCTGGCCATCATATCTTATTATTGCAGCAGACACCATAGTTTTTTTTGCAAAATAACTAGCATCATTAATTAAAAACCGCGTATTAAAATTGTCACTACCGTCTGCAACTAAATCATACTCAGAAATAATTTCTAATGCGTTCTCTGCTGTCAAACGTTCCCCATATTTCACGGTGTTTACATCTGGATTTATAGATTCTATTGCTTGACTTGCACTCAGAACTTTGGGGGTACCTATTGATGGCGTATCATGAATTATTTGACGCTGAAGATTGGAGAGACTCACCCGATCATCGTCGATGATCCCGATCTTACCAACACCTGCAGCAGCAAGATACATCAAAATTGGAGAACCTAAACCTCCTGCTCCCACCACTAAAACCTTTGAATTTAATAATTTTTCTTGTCCATTACCTCCTATTTCCGGAAGAATTATATGGCGCGCATACCGTTCAATCTGCAATTCATTAAATGTCATTTGGTTATTCCAACTAAAACTTCATGTGCCACTAAATAAATCAGTTGATAAATATCTCTCGGCAAAAGACGGTATAATTACGACTATCCGTTTACCGGACATTTCATTTCGACAACCTATTTCTATTGCCGCAGCCATTGCCGCACCTGATGATATTCCCACCGGTATTCCTTCAAACCGAGCCATCATTCTCGCTACTTCAAATGCTGTCTCGTTTCCCACAGATACCATTTCATCGATAACTTTAGTATCCAAAACATCAGGAATGAATCCAGCTCCTATGCCTTGGATTTTATGGGATCCAGCAACTCCACCAGATATAACAGCACTATCTTCAGGTTCAACTCCTACCACGAATAAATTCGGAAGGCGGGATTTTAATAATTGACCACAACCGGTTATCGTACCTCCAGTACCAACTCCTGCTATCAAAATATCAAGTTCGCCTCCACAATCCTCCCAGATTTCTTCTGCAGTGGTATTTCGGTGAATAGCAGGATTTGCATGATTGGCGAATTGTTGAAGCATCAACGCATCCTTATTTTCCTTAACAATTTCTTCTGCCCTATTAAGTGCACCAGTCATACCTTTACCTGCCGGTGTTAGTTCAAGTTCAGCACCTAATAACTTTAAAAGTTTTTGTCTTTCTACAGACATACTTTCAGGCATAGTTAAAATCAGCCTATATCCTTTTGCTGCAGAAACAAATGCAAGTGCAATTCCTGTATTTCCAGATGTTGGCTCTACTAACAAAGTCTTACCCGCGACAGCTTTTCCAGAAGCTTCAGCAGCGTTTATCATGGCAATTCCGATACGATCCTTTACTGAAGACATAGGATTGAAAAACTCTAGTTTAACTATAATTTCTGCTAAACAACCTACTTCCTTTGAAAAACGATTTAATCTCACCAAAGGTGTTTTACCTACGGTTTCAATTATGCTGGAGTAAATCTTGTCGCCTTCGTCTGCTTTCGCTTTTTGAACCACTATTTAGTCCTTCCGCTATATTAAATTGAAAAATCAATCTTGGAGTCCACTCTTCTTTTAATTCCTAATCAATTAGCTTCCTTACACATTTCCTGTACTGTAATTTGTTCCAACTTGGTCATTACAATACCCTCCAAGTCATTCCATATCGGCTCCAAAATTGAATCATATATTGTAGATCTCTGATTATTATCAATCTTTTCCTCCAAGTTGACAGGTTCACACACTATCCGTGCTATTTCGCCTAAAGTGATACGACGTCTTTCTCGCGCTAGAACATATCCCCCATTCGGACCACGGATACCCCGTAATACACTAGAATGTACAAGTTTCTGCATAGCCTGTTCTAAATAACGATGAGGCAGCCCCTGCCATTTGGCTAAATCCCGACTTCTAATCGGCCTTCCCCCTGCCGTATACGCGATGTGGAATACAGTCTCAATTGCATAGCTAAGCTTTCTTGATTGGTCTAACATTATAAATTCCTAATTTCCGACACCGGTTGAGCCAAAGCCCTTTGTCCAGCGGCTGGTATATGGCAAAATTTCTACCAATTCTAAATTGGCTAAAACAATTGGGGCTATCACCATATGGGCAATTCTCATACCCCGTCGAATAACGAACGATTCCTTTCCGTAATTTATTAATATAGCCCCAATTTCCCCTCGATAATCAGCATCTATAGTACCAGGACTATTAATTATCGATATACCATGTTTGAGGGCTAGACCAGAACGTGGTCTTATCTGAGCTTCAAACCCCTCGGGTAAGGCCAAACATATACCACATGGAATTAAACAACGTTCACCGGGACCAATATTGTGCTCTTCTTCAATCGCAGCTAATAGGTCTAACCCAGAACTTCCAGATGTAGAGTAGGATGGAAGTGGCATATCACGGCCGTGAGGCAAAAGGTGCACACTCACCTTAATCTCAGCAATCATATCTTAACTCGTAATTTTTCTGAAATACGGTTTGCTAATCGACTAGCAATTTCTCTTTTACTACATTCTGGCCATTCTTCGACCACAACATCTCCGCTCGCATTCTCTGCAATAAATTGAACTTTGTTATTATTACTCCCAAACGTGCCAACAACTTCAGATACATTGTTAGCCAGGATCCAATCACACCCCTTCGATTTTAGTTTTGCCTTACCATATTGCAAAATATTTTCTGTGTCTGCTGCAAAGCCTATAACTAGTTTAGGACGATTCGTCTTAACACCTGCCAAATTGGCTAATACATCAGGATTTTCAACTAAGTCTATAGTTTTTAATACGTCATCTTTATTATTATACTTTTTAAGTTTTTCTTTATTTTCTTGCGATGGCCTCCAATCAGAAACTGCAGCCACACAAATTGCTATATCAACGGGAAGGTTGTCGAGACAGGACTTCAGCATTTCTCGAGCGGTTATAACATGTATCGTTCGCACCGATGGCGGATCATCCTCGGAACTTGGCCCCGATACTAATATCACTTCTGCTCCCAACCGTGCGCAAGCATGTGCAATTGCATGACCTTGTTTTCCTGATGATTTATTCGAAATATATCGCACTGGATCAATAGGTTCATGCGTCGGCCCACTCGTTACTAGCACCTTGAATCCTGACAGAGGCCCGCTTAATGATTCTTCAATGGCAACAAGAATTTCGTCAGGCTCTGCCATACGTCCTAGGCCAATTTCACCTTCAGCAAGTTCTCCGTGATTTGGACCAATAATAATTGCCCCTCTTCTTTTCATTCGGCAAATATTCCGTTGAGTGGCAGAATTATTCCACATTCGCGTGTTCATTGCGGGAGCAATTAGTATCGGTTTATCCGTTGCCGACAAAACTGTTGTGGCTAAATCATCGGCTAAACCATTAGCCATCTTTGCAATTATATTAGCGGTAGCAGGAGCTACAATCACAAGATCACTATCTTGCGCCAACCTTATATGACTAATTTCGCTTTCTGCTGTTAGAGAAAATAAGTCCTGATAAACATTTCTTTGAGAAATGGTAGCTACAGAAAGAGGTGTTACAAATTCTGCTCCTCCTTTTGTAAGGATAGGTTGGACTTCTGCACCCTCTCTGCGCAAATACCTGATAAGGTCTAGACATTTGTAGGCCGCAATACCACCAGAAATAATGAGCAAAATACGGGAATTTGCTATCAACTATAAAATATCCTATTTTCCATCAATTAAGTGTGAATAAAATAAAACGCCTTAAGCAAAAGGGCAAGAAGCTATAACACGGTGCCATAACAATAATTTTCGCATTTTGCCTAAAAAAGATTCAGGAGCTAGCATTTTTGCACCTAATACTAAGTGTTCTCCATAATTTTAAATGAACACGTACCACTTTTCATAGAAATTGAAGTATAATCAACGCACACACAGTCAATCCTAGCATACTTAATAAAGCATAAATATAGCTCGGTATCGAGATTTTGTTAGTTACACCCTGTTCACCCAACCGGGATCTTTTCCCCTCATTACTATCTAGATTCATAAGCGCTTTTTCAGAAAGTTCTAATAGACGGGGAACATTCCGAAATAATTGTAAGCTTTGGCCTGCTAAATTCTGCATTTCCGAATTCAGATTTAAATTTTCCTTTGCCCAGTGTTCTATCTGCGGGCGAGCTAAAACCCACATATTTTCCTCTGGACTTAAACGCCTGCATATACCTTCGGCCATTAAAAGTGTTTTTTGCAATAATAGCAGTTGAGGTTGTGTCTCCATCTCAAAGGTTTTTGTAACCCCAAACAAATGCCCCAATAGTTGAGCAATTGATATTTCATTTAATGGCTTACCAAGAATTGGCTCCCCAATGGAACGTAATGCTTGTGTAAACTTCTCTTTCGATTTGTGGGATGGAACATATCCCGCCTCAAAATGTACTTCTGCTACTCTTAAATAATTGCCTTGAAGAAATCCCAAAAGCATTTCCGCTAAATACCGCTTTGTTTTACGATCAAGCCGTCCCATGATTCCAAAATCGACAGCAACTACACAGCCATCAGAGTTAACCAATAAGTTTCCAGCATGTAAATCAGCGTGAAAAAAACCATCTCGGAATATCTGTTTAAAAAAAGCTGTAGAAGCTATCATTAAGATTTCTCTTGGATTTTGATTGCTTACAACTAATGCTTCGACTTCATCTATTGGTATACCCTCTACTTTTTCAAGTGTGAGCACACGTTGGCTAGTACGCTGCCAGTCCACCTTAGGAATTAGGAAAGATGGGTCATCCTTAAAATTGCCTCGTATTTCAGATGCTGCAGCAGCCTCCATACGTAAATCCATTTCCATGGCAACACTATCAGCAAAAGTGTGAATCACCTCTAGTGGTCGCAACCGACGCCAAACCCTTTCTGATAAGGCTGCCAACCAATAAAAAAGAGCTATGTCACGTGCAAATGCAATTTCTATACCCGGCCGGAGAACTTTGACAGCTACCGCGTCACCTTCTGTAGTTTGTGCCAAATGCACTTGTGCTATAGAAGCAGCTGCTACTGGAACTTCATTAAATTCTGAAAATAACTCATGAATAGGCCTTCCAAGCTCCTTAGATATAATCTCCTTAGCTTCTTTTCCAGAAAATGGTGGCAAACGATCTTGAAGTTTTGAAAGTTCCAATGCTACTTCATCGCCCACTAAATCTGGCCGGGTGGATAGTGCCTGACCAAATTTTATAAAACACGGCCCTAAAATCTGCAATACAGCAGCCAAACGTTCGCCTGGACTACCTAACCCACTTCGCTTAGGAATTGAATTAGCAAACCAAGTGAGAAAGTGTATCTTTTTAGCATCCTCAAGTAAAAAAACTGCATCGTAACGACCGAGTAGCCATACAATCTGCAATAACCGACATAAATTTCTTATTGTGCTACGCATTTCAAAAATTCACCTTAGATTCGCCAACCAGAATGAAGTCCTGCTATCCCACCGCTAAGAGATCGCCACGAAATCCCCCCGAAACCAGCATCTTCAATCATTTTTGAAAACACCGCTGGAGCGGGAAATTTTTGTATACTTTCAATTAGATAACGATAGGCTTCAACATCCCTTGCCACAATTTGACCCATGAGTGGAATGACAGAATATGAATATAACTTGTATAGCTGATCTAACCCCGGAATTTGTTCAGGACTGAATTCTAGACAAACAAATCTTCCTCCTGGCCTCAACACTCGAGCGGCTTCTAATAAGACCTTATCAATTTCTGTTACATTTCGTATTCCGAACGCTATGGAATATGAATCGACCGAATTGTCTTCGATTGGCAGTTTTTCTGCATTACCAACTACCCATTCAATGTTATCAAGAATACCTTTATCCCAAGCCTTGGACCGACCCTTCAAAATCATATTTTCACTTAAATCACAAACAATTACACTCACATGCTCATTACAGTGGGAAATAACGCGAAATCCGATATCACCAGTACCTCCAGCTACATCGAGATGAATAGATCCCTGCTTAGGCGCTAACACGTCTAGCATCTGCTTTTTCCAAAATCGATGTGCTCCCCAACTCATGATATCATTCATGATATCATATCGACCAGCCACCCTATCAAATAACCCCCTCACCAACTTAGACTTATCCTCCAGTGGAACACGCTGCGCTCCAAAATCTACATGCATTGTATTATTACCAGTTAATTTTTTCTTTTCAGACATAAATCAAGGATAGCCTAGCATGTCCGAAGGCGCTACTTTACAAAATATGCCTGAATTACCTGAAGTCGAAACCGTCCGTCGGGGTCTCGAAGCACGCCTTCTTGGCCAGCAACTAGAACGTGTATTGGTAAGAAGACCTACACTGCGTATTCCAATACCCGAACATTTTACCGAGCGAGTTAAAGGATGTTGCTTCCAGAACTTCAAGCGAATTGGTAAATACATCCTTGCTTATTTAGATAACGGAATGGTTATAATTTTCCATTTGGGTATGTCCGGTCATTTTTCAATCAAAAACAATGCTATAGTTTCCCTCGGGCCTCACGATCATGTAGTGTTCTACACACATGACGGAACCGTAACAATATTCACCGACCACCGAAGATTCGGCCTTATTACCCTCTGTTCTAGCAATGAAGTTCAATTTCACCCCCTCTTGGCGAAACTTGGACCTGATCCTTTTTCCGACGTATTTGATAGTAATTTTCTTGAAAAAAGACTAATGAATATTAAAAAATCTATAAAAGCAGCGTTATTAGATCAGACAATAATTTCTGGACTAGGCAATATTTATGCATGTGAAGCACTTTACTATTCAGGGATTAGCCCAAATCGCAGCACCCACACGATAAAAGGTAAAAGAGCGATTTCTCTAGCAAAGGCAATTCTTGCAGTTCTATCAAATGCTATAGAAGCTGGGGGTTCTTCATTACGGGACTACCAGAAAGCTGATGGAGAAATGGGCTATTTCCAACATCAATTTTCCGTATATGATCGTGAGGGAAAAACCTGTCCGGACTGTAATTGTAATAAATCCATAAAGCGCATCATCCAGAACGGACGTTCAACATATTATTGCTCAACACGGCAACGCTGATGGCGCAAACTCTCAATAAAGTCCATATAATTATTGTATTACAAACTCTAATTCTGTTTGGGTTCGAATGGAATGAAATTAGGTCTAGTCTGGGTGATGAAAACGCACAATTTTTGTCTTTGATCGAGGATGTTCCACTTATGTTAGGACTGAGAGAAGATGATACTAATGTAATAAATTTTAATAAACCTAGCGGTCGATTGGTACAAATATATGCTTACGGCCAATTAAAGGAAAAAGAGACAATAAATTATTATAAATTGGTCTTACCAGAATTAGGATGGAACAATATTCATAACCTTGTTTTCGTTCGAGACGGAGAAATATTAAAAATTAATCTCTTTAGAGAAGATAATACACTGACGGTAGTATTTAAGCTTTCTCCCAATACTAAAAAATAAACAACGACTTTATTCAATGACTGAGATAATTGGAGTAACTAACATGTCATACCAAAATCTAATAATTGACCGTACAGAAAAGGTCGCAAAAATTACCCTCAATCGCCCGAAAGCACTTAATGCACTGAATTCAAACGTTATTTCTGAATTAAATATTGCACTTGATGATCTGGAAGCAGACCAAAATATTGGGGCAATTGTGGTCACAGGAAGTGACAAAGCGTTTGCGGCAGGAGCAGATATCAAAGAAATGCAATCAAAAGGATTCATCGACGCACAGTCAGGGGATTTTATTGGGCCATGGTCTCGAATAACCCGTTGCAGAAAACCTGTCATTGCGGCCGTTGCAGGATATGCATTAGGTGGAGGTTGTGAACTCGCTATGATGTGCGATTTTATAATCGCTGCTGACAATGCAAAATTTGGCCAGCCAGAAATTACCTTAGGAACAATTCCTGGGGCCGGTGGAACTCAGAGACTTACGCGAGCCATCGGCAAAGCTAAGGCAATGGAAATGATATTATCCGGACGAATGATAGATGCTGTTGAGGCAGAAAACGCAAACTTAGTAAGCCGTGTCGTACCATTATCGGAACTTGTTAAAGAAGCTATGAAAGTTGCTGAACGCATTGCTCATTTATCCCAACCGATAGTCTCTATGGCAAAGGCAGCAGTAAATGGAGCTTTTGAAACAAGTCTTGACGAAGGTGTTCGATATGAAAAAGCCCTATTTTATTCAACGTTCGCTACAAAAGACCAAAAAGAAGGTATGGCAGCATTTATAGCAAAACGGGAACCTCATTTTTCGGACAGTTAAAATCTTTTGTATAGTTGACGTAACGCGGACAGGCTTATATAACCCCCCATCCCTAACTAGTTACTGGTGAAAACACCATGGCACACACGGTGCAGGCAAAAAAACGTACACGGCAGTTAAAAAAGCATACTCAAATTAACCGTATGCGAAGGAACCGCATTCGTACTTTTATGCGCCTTGCAGAGGATGCTCTTCAAGAAAATGATAAGGCTGCCGCGATGGAAGCTTTTAAATTACTGCAACCTGAGATTATGCGCGGGGTCACAAAGGGTATAATGCACAAGAATACAGCATCCCGGCGTATATCAAGAATAAATAGTCGTATAAAAGGCATTTCTTAGCCTTCATTTGCAAGCAATAGTAGTTTCTTTATCACCTAAACATTGTGAAAATTATTTTTATTGCGATTAGATTAAACAAGTTAATGAGAATAAAACTCATTTGCACTAATCGCTCATGTCCGAGATATGCTAGCTTACAGACATAAAAATGCCATACTAATAGATATTTTTTTAACGTTCCTATTAAGGACCTGTTGCCAGCAGGTCGGCGCACCATTACTCTACCTCAGACCGGCCAGAACTTATGGGTGGGATATATAAATAGAAAACTATAATTTCTGATGCACGACAAAAATTATGTGCATCGAGTTGGGGGAAAGTCAGTAATTCGGTATCATGAGCAATGTGGGAAGTATTATAAGCTCTCAGCACCAGTCGGCTATTAATGACCTAGACCAAATAAAACGGCTAGCGAAGTGTAGGCAAAACAATAGACTGGTATATGCAGGCGATATTACGCCTCTCGAAGCCTGGTTCATGCTTCGAGAAGATCTCTCTTGTAAATTATGTGATGTACGAACTAGCGCAGAGTGGAATTATGTTGGAGTCCCAGATTTAAGTACCCTAGAAAAAGAACCAATATTACTTTCATGGCAGTCCTTTCCAAGTATGAAAAAAAATATTGAGTTTATTAATGATTTGACGAAAATTGTACCAACCTCCTCGACTACATTATTATTTATTTGTCGAAGCGGGTCTCGTTCAGCAGCGGCTGCAGAATATTGCGCTAACGAGGGATATACTAACTGTTTTAATATTATAGACGGCTTTGAAGGGCCACCCAACGTCGATAGTCATCGTGGGGGTGCCGCTGGTTGGAAACACCAATCCCTGCCCTGGGTACAAAGCTAGACCATGGTCAAAGCAAATGAACATACCACCTCCAGCAATGAGATGCAGTGGACAACCATTCGCTCACAACTACAGAATGAACTTGGAGATGCTGCCTTTCGAAGTTGGTTAAAACCTCTAGCGTTTGTCCGTATTTCAAGGGGTGAAGCCCATATAGCTGCGCCAACAAGATTCTTGAGAGATTGGGTTACAGCCCGCTATTCAGCTAGAATTGCTGAACTTTGGAACAAACTAAATGTGGAAGTGCATTCAGTACATATCGATGTTTCGGTAACTGGAAACACTGAATCCTCTGGTTCAATTGAGGTTGCTATAAAGAAGACTGTCGATGGCAATCAAAACATTGCAACAGAACAAAACTCTCGAGGGTCATTTCTCAGATTGCGCGCTATCGAAGAAGAAAATGACGGATTATCCTCCCCTCTGAATCCTCGCTTTGGATTTACAGAGTTCGTGGTTGGAAAACCAAATGAATTTGCTTATGCAGCAGCCTGGCGTGTAGCTGAAGCTGATAATAAAGTGCCCTTCAATCCATTATATTTATACGGCGGGGTAGGGCTTGGAAAAACCCATCTTATGCATGCGATTGCTCTTCATATCAGAGAGCGAGATCCGACAAGACGGGTACTTTATCTCTCAGCTGAAAAATTTATGTATCACTTTGTTCGAGCTCTCAGATACAAAGATACTATGGCATTTAAGGAACAGTTTAGATCCGCTGACGTGCTATTAATTGATGATGTGCAATTCATCTGCGGGAAGGATAGTACCCAAGAAGAGTTTTTTCACACTTTTAACGTTCTGATCGATCACAATAGACAAGTAGTAATATCAGGGGATCGCTCTCCTTCTGATTTGGACGAAATGGAGGAGCGTCTGCGTTCGCGATTAGGATGGGGTCTGGTCGCAGATATCCATGCGACAACATATGAACTAAGGCTCGGAATTCTCCACGCAAAAATTGAGGCAACAGGAGTTACCAGTGTTCCAAGGGAAGTTTTAGAATTCTTGGCAAGAAGAATAACTAGTAATATTCGGGAATTGGAAATGGGCCTTAATCGTGTAACAGCTCATGCTACACTCGTTGGCCGAGAAATCGATCTAGAAATGGCACAAGAAGTACTTAGAGATGTGTTGCGAGCTAATGACCGGCGCATTACGATTGAAGAAATTCAAAGGCGAGTAGCTGAGCACTACAATATTAAAATGTCGGAAATGTCGTCTGAGCGACGTGCTAGGGCTGTCGCAAGACCCAGACAAGTAGCAATGTTTTTAAGCAAACAACTAACTTCACGATCATTACCTGAAATTGGACGCAAGTTTGGTGGCCGAGATCATACGACTGTTATGCATGCGGTACGAAAAATCGAAGAATTAAGACAAAGTGACGCTGCTATTGCGGAAGATGTTGAGCTTCTCAAGCGTACCCTAGAGAGTTAAATCTGGTCTAGCTACACTTATTTGTTCAGTTAATAACTAAAATTGTGGTAAACTATACAAGGTTTTTTGTGCCGATTTTGGATATATCTGGTATAATTTATTGCTAGTTTATTTTGCCGATTCGCAATATTTTATAGAGCAGCTGAATGAATAAATTGGAACTTAAAGTAACGCATTTAACTTGGGAATAATACTTTTATGCAATTAACTATCTCTCGGGATTACATAATTGAGTCTCTGGGGCATGTTCAAAGTGTTGTTGAACGTCGTAATACCATTCCGATACTTGCAAACGTCCGTCTTGATGCAAACGACGATGAAAAGCTTCATTTAACTGCCACAGATATGGACTTAGCAATTATAGAATCACAAAAAGCAAATGTAAGTCAAAATGGAGCCACCACTGTTTCCGCACACATGCTTTACGACATTATTCGTAAATTTGCAGCAGGTTCAGAAGTTAAACTCTCTCTTATAGGCAATAACGATAAATTACAGATCGAATCTGGCCGTTCTCGATTTGAACTAACATGCTTACCTGTGGAAGATTTCCCAGTTATGTCTGAAGGGGATCTCCCCCATAAATTTGAAATTAGTGCGAGTGATTTGAGACGGTTAATTGATAAAACAGGCTTTGCAATTTCAACAGAGGAAACAAGATATTATTTGAATGGCATTTATCTCCACGCTGCCCAGAACAATGGTTCCAATGTTCTGCGCGCGGTAGCAACGGACGGACATAGGCTCGCTCAAGTCGATACGGAGCTACCAGCTGGGTCAGAACAGATTCCTGGCGTTATAATTCCTCGAAAAACAGTAAGCGAAGTGAGAAAGCTTATAGATGGAAGCCCTGATGCCTCTCTTGTTATGATTGCTCTTTCTGACACAAAAATACGTCTTGCATTTGAAGGTGCTATACTAACTTCTAAACTAATTGACGGGTCGTTTCCAGATTATGAAAGGGTCATTCCACTATCAAATGACAAGATTATGCAAGTTGTTAAAACAGACTTCACTAACGCTGTTGATAGAGTGTCTACAATAGCGACGGAAAAATCCCGCGCTATCAAAATTACGCTAGAAAGTTCGACTATTAAGCTTTCAGCAAATAACGCTGACACAGGTGCTGCTACCGAAGAACTTGACGCACAGTACAAAGATGAGAAAATTGAAATTGGGTTTAATTCACGATACGTATTAGATATGGCCAAGCAAATCAAAGGGGATACTATCGAATTTAAGCTTTCAGACTCTGCTTCTCCCACGTTGGTACGAGACCCTGAAGATGAAGAAACTGTTTACGTTATAATGCCAATGCGTGTTTAGGTGAACGCCACACTTCCACACCCAAATTCAGATAAATTCAGCAAAACGCTGGAAATTTATCAAAATGCACCCCTTCTAGCTGTAAGGCGTTTAGCATTAACAAACTTTCGTTGTTACAATTCTCTTATTATTAATCCTAGAAATAAAATAGTAGTTCTTACAGGGGCAAATGGGGCGGGCAAAACAAACCTCCTTGAAGCATTATCACTTTTGAGTCCTGGCCGTGGTTTGCGTCAGGCTCAACTTCCAGAAATGGCAAGTGAACCTACTAATTACAATTTCGAAGGTTCAACAAACTTGGCATATTGGGCAGTGGGGGCGGAGTTTTCGACTCAAAATGGCAATCTATCTGTAGGCGTAGGTTGGAGGAAATCTAGTACCGACAGTCGTACTATACGTATTAATGGAACAACAATCACTAGCCAAGCTATGCTTGCTCAATATATTTCCATGGTCTGGCTAATACCAGCGATGGATCGGCTTTTTATAGAAGCTCCAGCAGGTAGACGACAGTTCCTGGATCGATTAGTATTTGCATTTGACCCTGAGCACGCCAGTAGATTGCAAGCCTATGATCGAACTCGCAAACAACGTTCGCGACTCCTGAGAGAGAGTCGTGCTAATACTTCATGGTTAGATGCTTTAGAACAAAATACAGCTGCGCAGGCAATTGCAATTGCTGCCGCCAGAGTTGATTTGATTGAACAATTAAATATTGCAATACAAGATCAAAGGGAGGGTTTCCCGCAACCAATAGTTGCCACACAAGGATTAATCGAAGATTGGATAAAAAAACTACCCGCACTCCAGGTAGAAGAAAAATATGCTGCATTACTTAGGAAATCACGACCTAATGATCGGGAAACTGGCAGCTGTGAGGGTGTGCATCGTAGTGATCTTTTAGCACAACTATGTAAAAATGGCCCTTTCGCTGAAAAAGCTTCAACAGGGGAACAAAAAGCAATACTGATATCTCTAATACTAGCACACAGCAGACTCTTATCCGGCCGGAATGGTCAAACGCCATTACTTCTATTAGACGAAATTACCGCTCACCTAGATTCTTCACGACGTGACGCCTTATTTGAAGAGCTAATAGATATTGGCGCTCAAACCTGGTTGACAGGAACCGATGTCGGTAATTTTTCAACCATAAGGCAGCGTGCAGAATTCTATACTATATCAAATGGTTCAATCTCGGAGCAAAATATACATGGCTAATCCCATTACAGACAGCACTTCTCAAACAGACCCGGTACCTCAACAACAAGACTATGATGCAGATTCTATTAAGATTTTGCGTGGTCTCGATGCAGTGCGCAAACGTCCTGGTATGTATATCGGTGATACTGATGATGGTTCTGGGCTTCACCGAATGATTTATGAAACTGTAGATAACGCTGTAGACGAAGCTCTTGCCGGATATTGTGATCAAGTAGAGGTAACTTTAAATCCGAATGGCTCTGCAACGGTGCGGGACAATGGTAGAGGAGTTCCAATAGACATTCATGAAGAGGAAGGTGTGTCTGCAGCGGAAGTTATAATGACTAAGCTGCATGCTGGAGGAAAATTTGACCAAAATACTTATAAAGTTTCGGGAGGACTACACGGCGTAGGTGTTTCGGTTGTGAACGCACTATCAGATTGGCTGGAGCTTAAAGTATGGAGAGACGGAACAGAGCATTTTTTACGTTTTAATGGAGGGGAAGCAGAAAATCCGCTTGCAGAAAGAGGGGAATCTGGCGAAAGAACTGGAACCGAAGTAACATTTTTGCCGTCATCTGACACTTTTACACGTACCGAATTTGATTTTGATATTCTCGAACACCGATTACGAGAACTAGCATTTTTAAATGCAAATTTAAAAATTGTATTAACAGATGAACGCGCTGCTGAATCAAAATCCTCCGTACTTCATTATGAGGGGGGCATCACAGCTTATGTAAATTACCTTGATCGTGCAAAACAATCCGTGGCTGGAGACGTAATCACTTTTCAGGATGATAAGGACGGAATATTTGTACAAGTCGCAATGCAGTGGAACGACAGTTACCACGAAACTGTCTTGTGTTTTACAAATAATATTCGTCAGACTGATGGGGGAACACATCTTGCTGGATTCCGTAGCGCACTTACTCGCTGCATCAACACATACGCAAATAAGAGTAACTCAGGCAAACGTGAAAAAGCTGCGATTTCAGGTGAGGACGCAAGAGAAGGATTAACATGCGTTTTATCTACTAAAGTCCCTGATGCAAAATTCTCGTCCCAAACTAAAGAAAAATTAGTTTCCTCCGAGGTACGACCAGTAGTAGAAAGTGTCACTGGAGATCGTTTAGGCCAGTGGTTTGAGGAACACCCGAACGAAGCCAAAACAATCATTAACAAGGTGTTTGAAGCAGCAGCAGCGCGTGAAGCCGCACGCAGGGCTCGTGATTTGACCCGTAGGAAGGGCGCACTATCAATAGCTAGCCTTCCTGGAAAGCTTGCGGATTGTCAGGAACGTGACCCAAAGAAGTGTGAATTATTTCTTGTAGAAGGTGATTCAGCTGGTGGTTCGGCCAAACAAGGTCGAAATCGTCGAAATCAGGCTGTTCTCCCACTCCGGGGGAAGATCCTAAATGTCGAACGCGCTCGCATCGATAAGATTTTAAACTCAGCTGAAATTGGAACAATAATTACTGCACTAGGAACAGGCATTGGTGAAGAAGAATTCGATATCTCAAAATTACGATACGATAAAATAATTATAATGACAGATGCCGATGTAGACGGGTCTCATATTCGTACATTGTTACTAACCTTTTTCTATCGTAGAATGGGCGATTTAATTCAAGATCCAACTGATAATGATCACGGTCATTTATTCATAGCTCAGCCACCGCTGTATAGAGTTAAACGTGGTTCTAGTGAGTTGTACCTCAAGGATGATGAAGCGTTGGAAAAGTACCTTCTAGAGACCGGTCTTGAAGGTGCTGTCTTAGAACTCTACAACGGAGAAAGTTGTGCCGGCGAAGACCTTGCAAAGATACTTGAAGACGCTCGTAACATAGACGTTTTAATCAAAGCGTTAACACGTCGAATTGACCAAAGAATTCTGGAGCAAGCAGCTATAGCCGGCGTACTTAGCAATGATATCCTAAATAATAAGGAACAATCTGAGAAAGCAGCGTCATATATTGCAGTAAGGTTGAACCAACTATCATCAGAATTAGATCGTGGTTGGAAGGGCGAAGCATTAGATCATGCAGATGGGCGGGCATTTAAGTTTTTCAGGACACTTCGTAGCATAACAGAAACTCACTTAATTGATTCAGTTCTGATAACTACACCCGAAGCGAAGAAACTGGATGGATATGGGGAAAGTCTTCAAAAGGTTTTTGGTCACCCAGCTGTTCTAAATCGCAAAGATACTAAGAAAGAGATATGGTCCCCAACCGAATTACTTGAAGCCATATATAACGCAGGTCGAAAGGGACTTTCGATACAACGTTACAAAGGTCTTGGAGAGATGAATCCCGATCAGTTGTGGGAAACTACTCTAGATCCGAATGCCCGTACTTTAAGAAAAGTAGAGATTAAAGATGCGGAGAAAGCTAATGATATATTTTCCACATTAATGGGTGAAGAAGTTGAGCCACGTCGTGACTATATTCAGGATAACGCATTAAAAGTTGTGAATCTTGACGTGTAAAATATTTGATTGTCTAAATGGCCAAGTCTAAAAATACTTCCCCAGATTCTAGAACTGAAAAAAAAATATCTAAGATTAAGAAAAGCAAACAGCCGCAAAACAAATCATCTGGCTTAGTAACAAAGAAGAAAGCAAAAATTTATTTAGTTAAAAAGAAACATGGCTGGCGGAAACTGCGTTTAGCTATCATTGCTTTGATATGGGTATTTTTAATATTTGTTGGTGGAATTGCTTATATTGCTCACGATTTACCAAGAATTGATGATTTCCAAGGGCCTAAAAGTAGAACAAATTTAATTCTTGAAACTGTGGATGGTTCCTCACTTGGATCATTTGGCGTCAACTGGGGAAACTTTGTTTCAATTGACCAAATTTCGCCACTTTTATTACAAGCGGTAATCGCCATTGAAGATACACGTTACTATAAACATGGGGGCATGGATATATTCGGCTTAGCCAGAGCTGTATGGAAAAATATAACATCTGCCAGTTTACGAGAAGGTGGTAGCACAATTACACAGCAGCTAGCGAAATTGGCGTTTTTGACTCCTGAAAAAACATTTAAAAGAAAAATACAGGAATTAGTTTTAGCATTTCAATTAGAAAATAGATTCAGCAAAGACGAAATTTTAACATTATACTTAAATAGGGTATATCTTGGATCAGGAAACTACGGTGTCGATGCAGCAGCAAAATCTTATTTCAACAAACTGCCTTACAACCTAAGCCTCTCTGAGGCAGCATTGATCGCTGGTTTATTAAAAGCTCCATCTCGTTTTTCGCCAAGGCGCAATCTTAGAGGAGCTCATAAAAGAGCAACTCTAGTATTGGATAGAATGACTTCGTCGGGATTCATTACATACAAAGATGCAGCCCAAGCAAAATCAAACCCAGCAAGTCTTTTCTTAGAAGAAGACACACATCCGCAAAACAGTATAAATTATGGATACTTCATTGACTGGATAAAATCCCAATTACCCTCGTATATCGGAAGCAAATCCTCAGTCCTTAAAGTTCAAACAACTTTAGACGAGAATATTCAGAAAGCAGCTGAGTTAGCTCTAATCCAAGGACTTTTAAAGAATTCTAAACAATCTGTTAAACAGGGTGCCATTGTTGCACTTTCTCCCGATGGTGCAGTGCTTGCAATGGTTGGTGGAAAAAATTACCGAAAAAGTCAATTTAATAGAGCCACTCAAGCATTGCGACAACCAGGTTCAGCCTTCAAAACTCTTGTATATCTTGCAGGTATAGAAGCCGGCTTGAAAACAAATGATATTTTTGAAGATAGACCCATTGAAATTGAAGGATGGAATCCTCAAAATTATGATGGAAAATACATTGGCTCTATAACATTCAGCGATGCATTTGCTCTATCAATCAATAGTGTCGCGGTACAAATCGGACAAATGGTTGGAACAAAGAACATTGTAAAAATGGCAAAAAGATTAGGTATTACAAGTAATTTGCCTACAGATGCAAGCATTAGCCTAGGTACAGGAGAAATATCACTTTTGGAACTTACAGCCGCCTATGCCACTCTTTCTAATGGGGGAATACTTGCTCTACCCCATGGTATCAAAAACGTAAAAAATAGAGGAGGTGACACCCTTTATACTCGACATGGTTCTGGTGGCGGTCGTGTAATTTCTTCCGATGTGATTACAACTATAAAATCTCTTCTTTCTAAAGCTGTCACCAAAGGTACGGGAAATAACGCACAGCTACCTATTCAATTTGGCAAAACCTACGGCAAAACCGGAACGAGCCAAAACTATAGAGATGCTTGGTTTATTGGCTTTTCTAACAATTTGGTAACTGGTGTATGGATCGGAAACGATGACAATTCACCGATGCCTAGTATTATGGGTGGTGGGCTTCCAGCCACAATATGGCGAGATTTTATGTTAGAAGTTTTTGGTTAATGACTGTGTATTAAATGTATAAAAGATCCAAATACCTTTCCTAACGTGGCTCCAAAATCACCTAAATCTTTTCCTTCTGAATCAGAGCACCTAAAAAGGGAGTTTATTGCACCCAAACTGTTTATGTTAGCGTAATGGAACTCGTGCCCCCGAAATCGAGATCCTTGAGTACCAAACGGGGTGTCCGTGATAAGAACCGCCTCTCGATATCCTAGATGACGGCATGGAACAGAAAAACTTGTTTCAAGAGGTAATAGACCAGCCATTGCATGGTAACAATTTTCCGCGTCTATTATACCCTCACCGAGAACCATATAACCACCGCACTCACCATATACCCAACTTCCTGAGTTTGCGGCACTCAATAATCCGTTAAGAAAATTTCTGTTTGTAGCTAAACGACCAGCATATAACTCAGGGTAACCGCCAGGAAGATAAATAGCGTCTGCTTCAGGGTCTGGCGCCT
Source organism: uncultured Rhizobiaceae bacterium (assembly GCA_964427515.1). Classification (GTDB taxonomy): domain Bacteria; phylum Pseudomonadota; class Alphaproteobacteria; order UBA828; family UBA828; genus CAYRUX01. Next base: position 1,702 of record CAYRUX010000147.1, on the reverse strand, counting down.
CATCCAGTAAAGGTGAGAACATTTTGATCTCTGCTCCAGCTTCTCTCCAACCCTCTAAAATTGTTTCGTAACAAAAAGCAAACGCCTGATCGCTTGCTACTGATATACGCTGTCCAAATGGCTTTAAACCTATCTGAGGCGTACTGATGTCGAAGCAAAATTTTGTTGGCAACATAACTTTAAGAATCTTCTCTACATCAACATAGCGACCAATAACATCAGCTGTGCTATTCATGAACTTTTGCAGCCCTTTGGTCTCACTAGCTTGAACTAAACCCAGATGACGGGAAGGTAATTCTAATGATATATTCTTTGGTATTGCTCCAAATATAGGAACATCAATTGCTTCTAAAGCATTTCTCAAAATAGCTTCGTGTTTTACACTACCAACATAATTTAATATTACACCCACAATATTAACCCTCGAGCGAAAGTTTCTAAAACCATCGACAAGAGCCGCAACAGACGCTCCTTGGCCTCTTACATCGACTACTAGAACGACCGGAATACCGAGAGAAATAGCAAGATCAGCAGTTGCCCCGCCACCGCCAGCAGCACCATCATACAACCCCATAACGCCCTCCCCGAGAACGACGTCTGATCCATTACTGATATTATTGAACCAACTACGTATAGAGGCCTCAGTCATTGCCCACGTATCCAAATTAAAGCACTTACGATTAGACGCCGCATGCAAAAAAGCAGCGTCAATATAATCTGGGCCCACCTTAAAAGAAGACGCAACCAACCCTGAATTTAACCAGTGCCTCAATAACCCCAAGGAAATTAAGGTTTTTCCAGAACTTGACGATGGGGCGGACACAATAAGTCCGGGAACTCCGTCAGACGGGGCGATCACAGGTAACTCCCGATAGATCTAGCTATTTCCGTTGGCTGCTGACCTTGCTGAAAAAACTCTAAAAAAACTCCATCCGGATCCATCAGATACATAAAAGTAGTGTGATCAATAAGATAATTATCACCAGTCTCCTCACTGTCACCTTTACTGAAATATACTTTATATGCACTAGCAGCAGCTTGTATATTTTCTTCACTTCCTGTGAGTGCAATCAGTCTAGGATGGAAATGTGTCACGAATTGTGCGAGTGAACTAACCGTATCACGTTTAGGATCAACGGTTATAAAGATCGGTTGTACCTTAGTTCCATCATCCCCCAACATTTCAATTACTTCAGTCATTACCAAAACATCTATTGGACACACATCGGGACACCAAGTGTAGCCAAAATATACCAGCATGAATTGACCTTTAAAGTCTTTTTCCGTAACAACTTGGCCATCTTGGTTGATCAAATTAAATGGGCCACCAACATCAGCTGCAGGGATTGAACGTTGTTCTTCAATTTTAGAGAAATCCGTTAGTTTGCCATCATATAAACCATACAATACAACAGCCAAAACCACAGCAATCCATACAAGCGGATTACGCCTCAACCGTTTTGGATCACTTGGATCGCCGTTCTTTCGGTGTGATTTATTAAAACTAAAAAAATTCATTCTTATAAAGACTAGGCCTAACTAATAATTCTGACAACGAACATTAATAAATACGGTAAAACTATTTAATTTCTCGACTAGAAATAATTTTCCTAGCAGCCACTGCCCGAGTGTGAGGCAAAGCATTTGGATCCAACGCTGCACGTAATTCTACTATATCACCAATTGCAACAATTGCTGGAGC
>CAYRUX010000146.1:0-16923 GCA_964427515.1 uncultured Rhizobiaceae bacterium | reverse complement strand
TATTCAAGTCTGTTTTGTACAGAAACTTATGATCGAATGGCTTTTTTCAATTTCATTTAGTTGAGGTACTGATTTTAAAATACATAGCCTATTTAAAGTTGGGGAGTGGGTTGGGGCAGGTGAACCGTTACTTTTCATAAGCGGTCAATTGTATCATTTGGTAGATTTAGAAACGTTATATTTGCAATTGTTGGGTTCCACCTGCGTTGCAGCATATAATGCTTATTCCATGTGCGTAACACTTCCCAATACAGGTTTTCTAGCAATGGATGCCCGTCATTGCGCTGGGCAGGAAATGGCAAAAATGATGGCTTATGCGGCGTCAGTAGGTTCTAAAAGCGCAAAACAGGATAGTGATGCAATTGGATTTATTGGAAATTCTAATGATGCTACTGCTAGCTATTTTGGAAATGAGTTTGGTCTTGGTACCATGCCTCATGCTTTCGTTGGGTATGCTGGTTCAACTATTCGAGCTGCGGAAATGTACAATGAAATGTTTCCTAATGAACCCTTAACTGTATTAATTGACTACTATGGTTCTGAAATTACTGACGCGCTTAATGTATGTCACACTTATTCAGATCTGGCTAAAAAAGGTAAATTAAGGGTTCGCATTGATACCCACGGTGGTCGATATGTAGAGGGTCTCGATATGGCAACTTCATATTCAGTATTAGAAAAACATAAACCGAAGGCAGTACGGCAATATCGAAGCGAATCAGAGCTGAAATGGTTAGTCGGTACAGGAGTAAGTGCGGCAGCGGTTTTTCACCTTCGTGACTCGTTAGATGAAGCTGGTTTTGAATCTGTAAAAATCATTGCTAGTTCCGGGTTTGGGCCAGGAAAATGTAGAATTATGGCTAGTGCAGGAGCCCCTATTGACATTATTGGCACAGGATCTTTTTTACCTGATACTTGGTCAGAAACCTATGCTACAGCTGATATTATATCTTATGATGGCAGTGTAGATGTAAAGGTGGGTAGAGAGTTTCTTCTTCCAAAACATATTGCTAAAAAAGGGTAGTGTTAGTAATGACTACTGAAGTGAGTCATTAACTTTTTAATAGTAAATTACTTATATGTCAGAATCGTTCGTTATTGCAGTTGCCCAAATAAATCCCACCGTCGGAGATATCGATGGGAACATAGATTTGATTCGAGCTGCACGCTGTTCTGCGGCAGCAAAGGGTGCGGATTTAGTTATATTTAGTGAATTAGTTATAACTGGGTATCCACCGGAAGACCTAATACTCAAGCCCATGTTTTATCAAAAAACGGAAGAAGCAGTATATGTGCTTGCAAACGAGACGAATGATGGTGGCCCTTCAATATTAATTGGTGCCCCATGGCACGATGATGGAAAACTTTATAATGCTGCGCTTCTACTGGCAGACGGGAAGATAGTTGCTCGACGCTATAAGTTTGCGTTACCTAACTATGGAGTTTTTGATGAACTCAGAGTTTTCTCACAAGGCCCTTTACCTGGACCAATTTCAATCGGAAATATTAGATTCGGTGTTATGATTTGTGAAGATATGTGGGTAGATGAGGTATCAGAATGTCTTATGGAATCTGGTGCTGATATTCTCGTGGTAATTAATGGGTCGCCATTTGAAAAGTCTAAAACCGACGAGAGGCTCAGTAATGCTGTTGCCAGGGTAGTTGAGACAGGTTTGCCACTAATTTATGTAAATCAGGTGGGCGGGCAGGATGAACTAGTTTTTGATGGAGGATCATTTATTTTGAGTGCTGAGAGGCATCTTTGTGCACAAAGTGAAAGATTTTCTGAGGATATGACAATTTCCTCTTGGTCCATAGGCTGCAATGGAAAATGGGTTTGCCAACCTAATATTGAGAATTCAAACATGGATTCTCTAGCGTCAATCTACCATGCCATGGTGTTAGGACTAAGGGATTATGTAATAAAGAATAATTTCCCTGGTGTACTAATTGGGTTATCGGGGGGAGTCGACTCGGCTCTCTCGGCAGCAGTCGCAGTAGATGCATTGGGTTCAGACCGCGTTCAATGTGTTCGCATGCCATCTAAATATACCTCACAGGCGTCATTTGATGATAGTGCAGAGTCAACAGAATTGCTTGAACTTACGGCAGTAGATGTCGACATAGAACTTGCTGTGATAGCATTTGATAAAATGATGTCTGATATATTTGAGGGGCATGAGGCTGATTCCACGGAAGAAAACATTCAGGCAAGGGTGCGTGGTATAATCCTTATGGCGATGAGCAATAAATTAGGTTACATGGTTATGACTACAGGAAATAAATCTGAGATGTCTATTGGGTATGCAACGCTCTATGGCGACATGTGTGGCGGGTATTCAGTTCTTAAAGATGTTTATAAAACGGTTGCTTATGATCTTGCAAAGTGGAGGAATAAAAATTGGTTTGAGTTATTTAAGGGGCCTAATTCCAAAGTTGTACCAGAAAATGTATTACTCAAGCGACCATCAGCTGAATTGCGGCCAGATCAATTTGATGAGGACACATTACCCTCTTACCACATATTAGATGATATTTTAGAGTGTTTAATAGAGAGTGAGATGCCGGTGTCTGAAATCGCTGATCGAGGTCACGATATTGAAACTATCGTCAAGATTTGGGAAATGTTAGATGCTGCAGAATATAAGCGTAGACAGGCTCCCCCTGGCGTAAAGCTTACTGGCCGGGCTCTTAGCAAAGATCGTCGTTACCCAATAACTAATCGGTTTCGATGCACTTAAATAAATATATCAGGAATATTGTGCACCTACTTAATATCATTAAAAAGTTAATTACCATGAAATATTTGCAGCAGATAGATTTTGGAAAAGATAGCGTTAACACTTCAACTGTTTTATCTGTTTGAGAATACTTAAATATGTTCAATCTTTGTAATCCGGGGGTAAAATTAGTGCTTACCCTATATAATACCAAGAAGCGACAAAAACAGGCGTTTGTACCCCACAATTCCAAATTGGTGGGCATGTATGTTTGTGGCCCGACAGTATATGATTTAGCACATATCGGGAATGCGCGCCCAATAATTGTATTTGATGTATTATACCGATTGTTACGTTATCTGTATGGTTCTTCTCATGTAAAATATGTCAGAAATATTACAGATGTAGACGATAAAATAAATTCTGCTGCTAAATTGGCCTCTACCTCTATTGAGAGCATAACTAATACAACCATAAAGGCTTTTCATGAAGATATTGCTGAATTGAATGTTTTAGTGCCAGACATCGAACCAAGAGCAACACAACATATTCCAGAGATGATAGAAATGATATCTGATCTTATTATTTCTAATCATGCGTATGAAGTAGAGGGTCACGTCCTATTTCATGTGCCTTCATATACAAACTATGGTAAATTATCTAGGCGATCTACTGATGAGATGATTGCAGGGGCAAGGATAGAGATTGCGCCCTATAAGCGGAATGCTGCTGATTTTATTTTGTGGAAACCGAGTTCTGATGATCTGCCAGGATGGGAGAGCCCATGGGGTCGTGGTCGCCCAGGGTGGCATATTGAATGCTCGGCTATGAGCAGAAAACATCTTGGGAATACTGTTGATATTCATGGTGGTGGGATTGATTTAATATTTCCGCACCACGAAAATGAGATTGCCCAAAGTGAATGTTCCTGTACTGATGAGGAATTTGTACGATATTGGGTGCATAATGGCTTTCTTTCAGTCGATGGCCAAAAAATGTCGAAATCTTTAGGTAATTTTATAACCATCCGCAGTGCTTTGGGAAAAGCACCAGGTGAGGTCTTACGTTTAATGATGTTAAATTCTCATTACCGAAAGCCACTTAACTGGACAAATATTGGAATTGAACAGGCAAAAGAGACTATTAAATATATATATAATGCGCTTTGGCTGGCACAGCAAAACGGGATTTCAATGACCCCGTGTAGTAACGTCCCAAAAAGTATATTAGAGGCTCTTACGGACGATATACACACGCCACTAGCTGTTTCCAGTCTTCATAGTATTGCTTCAAAATTATATAGTGAGCACAAAAAAGGCGATAGACATGGGCAGGCGCAATACACTGGAGAATTGCTGGCTGCTGGGGGACTTTTGGGTATACTTCAGTATAATCCAAGTGAGTGGTTTCAGGGAAAACGTTATGCTTTAGATATAAATTCGAAGCAACATGCGCTGACTAATAGTCTTTGTGGAGACATGCATTCAGATATAGATGAAACACACATCCTATCTGAGATAGAGTTACGAAATCAGGCTAGAAAAATGAAAGATTTTCAAAAAGCAGATCAAATTCGCGACAATTTGGCTCGCGAGGGTATTTTATTAGAGGATAGGTCTGACGGTACAACTGTTTGGCGTCTTTCAGATTAAAGTTTGGATTTTCAAAATACCTCGTTTTACTATAACTCAAGAATTTGGTTAGATCACTGACCCGGATAGGTTATTTTGTTTATAGGACTTACCAGCGCATGGCTATCAAATCTTTTGAAACAGATATGATATTTTATGATTGATAGTACCGGGCGAAAATCAAAAATGGAGGCAATGCAGTTTGCCGTTAAAAATGGGCCTGCGATAATCTTAGTTCGTCCTCAATTAGGCGAAAATATTGGAGCGGCAGCCCGAGCAATGTTAAATTGTGGTTTGACGAAATTACGAATTGTTAAACCGAGAGATGGTTGGCCAAACATAAAAGCACTAAACACTGCATCTGGTGCAGATGCAGTGATAGGTGAAGCTCTTATTTTTGATGATGTGTCAGATGCTATTGCAGATCTCGATTTAATTTTCGCAACAACATCACGTGCGCGTGATCAGGTGAAAGATGTTATTTTTCCAGATCAAGCATTCCAAAAATTACCGCAACAAATCCATGCAGGAATAATGTTCGGGTCTGAGAGAAATGGACTTGATAATGATGAAATTTGTGTCGCTGACTCAATTATAGAAATTCCTTTAAATCCTGCTTTCCCTTCTTTGAATTTAGCACAGGCAGTGTTATTGGTCTCGTATGAGTGGAGGCGTTCTCATGTGAAAAATCATCCACCCTCAGTTGTTAAGAGGGCTGCAGCAAAAAAGTCAGATATAATTAGTTTTTTTAATATGTTAGAGAAGGAACTTGAGTACAAAGGGTTTTATCCGAGCCCTTCTATGCAGCAAAAAATGTCAAGAAACATGCGGAATATGTTTCAAAGGATACAATTGTCTGAACAGGATATTCAGAGTTTATATGGAATAGTTAAAGCTTTGAGTCGAAACATACCTGATAAGAAGGTATAGAGAAAACTATGATCCAACTTTGCTTTCGTGTAGTTAGTATTTATGCGAGTTTGACAAGTAAGACTTCACGTATATAGTGCCGGAGCTTGTGATGGATGATAGATAAAGAGATAGGTTTTTGTAATTTTTTGATATGAGTAAACGTATAGAAGCTAAATATAAAGTATGTAGAAGGTTAGGGGTTAATCTATGGGGTCGACCAAAAAGTCCAACCAATAAACGTGAGTATGGTCCTGGGCAACATGGTCAGCGTCGCAGAAAACCCTCCGATTTTGGAAATCAATTACAAGCTAAGCAAAAGCTTCGTTGCTATTACGGCAATATTACCGAAAAACAGTTTCAGCGATATTATCAGAAAGCTGCCACTGTAAAGGGTGACACTGGCGAAAATCTCATAGGTATTCTAGAACGAAGACTAGATTCAGTTGTTTATCGAATGAAGTTTGTTCCAACAGTTTTTGCAGCACGCCAGTTTATAAGCCATGGTCACGTAAGGGTTAACGGAATTCGAGTAACTGTCGCCAGTTATTTGGTGGATGAGGGCGATATTGTTACTATTAAGCAAAAGTCAAAAGAATTACCCTTAGTTTTGACTGCTATTGATTCTCCAGAGCGTGAGGTTCCTGACTATATAGACGTAAGTCACGAGCGTATGGAAGGCACATTCGTTCGTGTGCCAAAACTTGCGGATGTCCCCTATCCTGTACAAATGGAGCCAAACTTGGTGGTTGAGTATTACTCTAGATAGCTAGTAGTCGGCGTTTGTTTGGCTAATTAATTGTATTTAACATCTCTTTGATGACTTTTGGGTAAGTTGATTAACAGCTTCGAGGGCAATTAGTGCCTTATTATATGCACTTTTGTGCTAAATATATTAATGTATGAAATGACATACTATGATAACTCTAGATGACGTCGCCATGGTCATCGCAGTCTTAGGCATTATTGTGCTAGCACTTTGGCCACTCCAACGACATTAAATATCAGATAATCCCGAGAATTCTGCACGTAACGATGAACTTTCTAACTAAATTATATTGATTAGTTTAGCTTTGCAAAACTCATGTTATTGTTAACTCTGTCTATGGCAGCTTAGGCGACTTTTGTCACTATTTTTCAGTGTTATTATAACGTAGGTTATACAATATTATTTTGTAATATCTTTTACGATTTAGTTAGCTTGTCTAAATCTAGTAAAAGTGACCTTCCCAGCCATAATGGGTAGTTTTTATGGTCTTCCACATCTCTACCGGTATTCGGGTGTACAAGAACGCTTAATCCCTGACGGTTTAACATGAGCCAAGGTACTATACGGGAAAACTGACCCGGTTTGAATGCAACCTGGTACATAGACTGTGGGTGCGGGCCAATGGGATTTTCATGGATCTTACCAAGTGTCACGTGAAAGAATTTATTAAGAGGTTCTCGGAGAGAGATAGCCATATCCCGCGATTCAGAGTCAAAATATACATGCGCATGATACCCCTGAATTTTTTCAGGATCGAGAATCATAGGTTATATTTATCCAAATAATTAATTTAATCTTGCTGTGGCTGTTGTTCTATGCCTTGTTCAGTAAGTAGGTTTGTTAATTCCCCAGTTTCATACATTTCTCGTACAATATCACAGCCACCGATAAATTCACCTTTTACATAAAGTTGAGGTATAGTCGGCCAATCACTGAAACTTTTTATTCCTTCGCGTATTTCTGGATCCTCGAGCACATTGACACCCTGAAATTTCACACCTAACAATGAGAGCACCTGAACGAGGGTGGCGGAGAACCCACACTGTGGAAATACAGGAGTACCCTTCATAAATAATACGATATCCGAATTATCAATTGTTTGACGAATACGGTTGCTAACTGGATTTTCACTAGATGTATTCATGTGCCTATTCCTTAGAATAATTTAACGGAGAACTATTTAAATAAATTCAATGCGGTACGTCTGTCTTGAGTGCTAAAGCGTGGAGTTGTTCGCCCATCCGGCCTTTTAAGGCTTTATACACTAACTGGTGTTGTTTGATACGGGAAATATTTCGAAAACTTTCAGAAATTATTAAGGCGGAATAGTGATCGCCATCACCTCTTAGGTCATCAATCGTAACTTCCGCATCCGGTATGCTTTCTTGTATTAATTTCGTAATTTGATCGGGGCTCATAGCCATAGATTAAATCTCCAAAGTCTGCAAATTCAAACTAATCTTTCATGAAAGCAGGAAACCAACTCTCGTATGCTTGCATAATCTCATCAATGGATATGGCATCTGAGTTGCGAAGTGTCAACGTAGAGCTATCTGTAAATCCTATGACTCTAGTTGAAACGCTTTGTTTCTCAGCTTCTTCAATTAAGTTGTCTGTTTTATCCGTATTAGCGCAAACAATATATCGCGACTGGTCTTCACCAAAAAACCAATTAACTGGGGGTATATTATCGGTCGGCATGTAAATTGTTGCTCCAATCTGACGGCCTTCTTTTAAAGCAGCCAAAGACATCTCAGCTATAGCTACTAGTAGTCCGCCATCGGAGATATCATGGCAGGTTTTTATATTTCCATTCTGGATTAAAGAACGTACAAAATTGCCATTTTTACGTTCTTGATCAAGGTTAATAGGTGGTGGAGGTCCATCCTCACGTCCTAATATTTCATTAGCATACATGGAAGTATGCAGATGACCTCTAGTTTCTCCTATTAAAATTATTTGCTCATCAGTTTTGGCAAATGAGGTTTTGGCAATATTATCGATGTCAGATATTAATCCTACGCCGCCAATTGTAGGGGTTGGCATAATACTCTCACCATTAGTTTCATTATAAAACGATACATTCCCTGATACGACGGGATAATTTAATGACTGGCAAGCTTGTGACATACCTTTTATACATCCCACAAATTGCCCCATAATATCTGGTCGTTCTGGATTTCCAAAATTTAGGCAGTCTGTAATTGCTAAAGGTGTAGCTCCCACTGCTGTAAGATTTCGCCATGTTTCTGCCACAGCCTGAGCCCCGCCAGTTTCAGGGTGTGAGGCGCAATATCGAGGTGTACAATCAGTAGCAATAGCTAATGCCTTATTTGTACCGTGTATTCGAACGATAGAAGCATCTTCACCTGGTTGTGCGATGGTATCGGCCATGACCATATGGTCGTATTGTTCCCATATCCACCTCTTAGAGCATAAATTTGGTGATGAAATTAGTTTTGTGAGAGTACCAAAGAGTGATTCATTATCTTTATCAAATTCTAGTTTCAAAATAGGTTTAGGAATTTCTTGTAGTTGATAGGGTCGCTCTAAAATAGGGGCATCATCAACAAGCGGGCTAATTGGAATATCCCCAATAATTGAGTCGTTTTGTTTTAATACCATGCGTTTGGTATTAGTAATTTTACCAACAATTTCAAAATCTACCTGCCACTTGTTAAATATTTTTCTCGCATTTGTCTCTGACCCAGGTTTAAGCACCATCAACATACGTTCCTGACTCTCGGACAACATTATTTCGTACGGTGTCATTCCAGGTTCGCGGGTCGGTATGCAGTCCAGATGCAATTCAATCCCTGTATTTCCTTTACTGGCCATTTCCACGGAAGAACATGTTAGTCCAGCTGCCCCCATGTCTTGTATCGCTAGAATTGCGTCTGTTTCCATCAATTCTAGACAGGCCTCAAGGACAAGTTTTTCGGTAAAAGGGTCACCAACCTGGACAGTGGGTCTTTTCTCCTCCGAATCATGCCCAAATTCACTAGAAGCCATTGTTGCCCCGTGAATACCATCTCGCCCAGTTTTTGACCCGACATAGACCACGGGAAAGCCAACGGCAGCGGCAGCAGAATAAAATATTTTTTGTTTATCGGCGATTCCTACTGTCATAGCATTTACTAGGATGTTCCCATCATAGGCCTGGTGAAAATTGCATTCCCCGCCAATGGTCGGAATGCCGATACAGTTTCCGTATCCACCTATACCGGAAACCACACCTGATACTAGGTGGCGAGTTTTATGATGAGTTATGTCTCCAAATCGAAGGGAATTCATGTTTGCTATCGGCCTAGCACCCATAGTGAAAATATCTCTTAATATTCCCCCTACACCAGTGGCTGCGCCTTGATAGGGTTCTATGAATGATGGATGATTATGGCTTTCCATCTTAAATACGGCTGCTTGTTCATCACCAATGTCAATTACACCTGCATTTTCGCCTGGCCCACAAATTACCCAAGGTGCGTCTACAGGCAGAGTTTTTAGCCAAATTTTTGATGATTTATAAGAGCAGTGCTCGCTCCACATAACCGAAAATATGCCTAATTCTGTAATATTTGGATTACGTCCAAGGCGTTTTACAATCAAATTATATTCTTGTTCGCTTAATCCGTGCGCAGCAATAATTTCTGCTTCTGCTCTAATGTTACTCGTTTTAAAATTTTGCATATCTTATGAAAGTTGTTGTAGCAGGCATTCAAACATTACCTTGCCGTCCAATCCACCTAGGCGTGAATCCACCACCCTTTCAGGATGTGGCATCATGCCGAGAATATTTTTTTCTTCATTTAGTATTCCAGCAATATTTCCCGCCGAACCATTGGGATTTGCCTTTGTCGTCGGTCTTCCTGTTGAGTCACAATAACGGAAAGCTACTAAGTTATTCTGCTCTAAATATTCTAATTCTTTAGGTGGTGCAAAATAATTGCCATCTCTATGTGCAATAGGCATTGTAATTACGTCACCTTTAGAATAATTGATCGTAAAATCGGATTTAACACTCTCCACTTTAAGTAAAACATTTCTGCAAATAAATTTTAATGAAGCATTGGGCATGAGTATACCTGGCAGAAGCCCTGCTTCAGTTGCTATCTGGAAACCATTGCATATAGCTAGTAGCCTTGTTCCCCGCCTAGTAGCTTCAATGACTTCTCTCATTATTGGGGAATTTGCTGCCATAGCTCCTGATCTTAAATAATCTCCATAGGAAAATCCACCTGGCAAAACTATGAGATCACACTTAGGAAGACCCGAGTCTCCATGCCATACCATTTCGGGTTTTGCACCAATACTGCACTCAAGCGCTACTTTAATATCCCTATCACAGTTTGAACCTGGAAATACTATAATGGCTGCTTTCATCACTCTGCTCTATGAATTTTCATTCGTAAGTCTAACTTATTATTTAAATATTTTAACTAATCTAATATTTCTATGGAGTAATCCTCAATTACTGTATTTGCTAGAAGTTTTTCGCACATTCGACGTAGGTTTTTAAGCGCTAATTCTTCATTTTCCTCGTCAATATTTAATTCAATGCATTTACCTTGACGGACATTGTTTACGGTATGGAAGTCAAGGTCATGTAAAGATGTTTGTATTGCTTTCCCTTGAGGATCTAACACACCAGCTTTAAGTGAAATAATAATTCTAGCTTTCATAGTCTAACAATCTTGCAATCTGTTAAATGTTTACATGGCTTCTCTGATGAATATTTATTACATCAGATTCTGGTAATATACCTAGGCGGCGCGCTACTTCTTGATAAGCTGCGGCTGCCTCACCAATGCTGAGTCTTGCTCGTTCACTATCTAGGCGCTCATCTGTTTCCAAATCCCATAATCTGCACGAATCTGGACTTATTTCATCAGCTAATATTATCCTAATTTCTTCTCCTTGCCAGTATCGACCGAATTCTAATTTAAAATCTATAAGTCGAATGCCAACTCCGTAAAATAACCCCATTAAAAAATCGTTAGCCCTAAGTGACATAGACATCACTTCGTCCAATTCTTGAGATGACGCCCAGCCGAATGCGGTTATATGTTCGTCGGAAACCATCGGAGTTTCTAATTCATCGCTTTTATAATAATACTCGATTATCGATCTGGGTAGCGAAGCACCTTCTTCTATGGCAAGTCGCTTAGCAAGGGAACCAGCAGCCATATTACGTACTACCACCTTAATTGGAATTATTTCAACTTCCCTTATAAGTTGTTCGCGCATATTTAATCTGCGAATTAGGTGTGTTGGTATTCCAATATCAGCTATGCGATTCATTAAATATTCAGAAATTCTATTGTTTAATACACCTTTGCCCGTAATTGTCGAGTTTGCATCAAACCCTTCAATATTTGAATCATCCTTAAAATATTGAACCAGTGTACCCAACTCAGTTCCTTCGTAAATCACCTTATTTTTGCCCTCGTAGATTCGCCTTCTTTGCGCTACCACTTGACCTCCAGACGTGTAAAAGAGTTTTAGTTAAACTCATTATCTTACACTAACGATATTTATATTTTTGATCACATAACTCCAAGTAACCTGTCTCTGCGCTATAATATCAATAAGATATTACGGTTTTGCAAATCATTGTCTAAATTAAATTATTTTGTAGATATTTCGTTGGCTATAAAGGGACAGCAAGAAAAGAGTTTATGTTTGGAGGGCCAGGTGAAAAGCGCCACACAGGTTTCAGAATTTTTCCCGAATCTAAGTTAGGTACTGCAACAAGGGACGAATTTACTGTGCCGAAACCAGATATTGGAGGTACGCAGATAGCGGTACTGTGACTTGATATATTATGTGCAGAACCGATTCCAGCCAAAAGCTCTTCCCAGTCTTTCCAATTATTAACGTCTGGATTTGGAACATTAACAGTTTGAAAACGCGGAAAATTAAATTGGACACGGGGACAATGAGGGGAATTCATATCTTCTGCTGTAAACATTGAAAAACCATCGGGAATATTGTGGCATTCGATACTATTTTTGCCAATACTTCGCAACCAAAATGCGGTTTTGTAGTCGGCAATTATCAAATTAAATGGTCTATAATTCTCTCCATTAAAATGTAAAAACGTTTTCGCTGCACTTTGAGCGTCCAAGTGATTAAGGGCTTTTAACACCAGTTCACCACGGGATCGTTTTCCATGTAACGGTCCCAGGGAATCTTTACGGTTTAAGACGCTAGCAAATACTCCTTCATCATTAATACCTAACCAACTTCCACCGGCAAATTTATCAAGTCCACCCACGATATTGTTTTTATTGACCCAGTGCCTGCCCGGAAATTTCCACTCTCTATCAAGCATTTCGTCTCTATTGCTGCCAATAATTAATGGCCATTTATGCGCTGGGCGACGACAAAGTATCAGTGTACACATGTACTAATTTGCTTTCTTTTATTCTTTATATGATCCCAATTCGCATTGAAATTCATGTTAGTCAACAGAATGGTTTGTTTACAAAGAGCTTAAAGCAATTCATAAATTGGTTATCTAAAGTGAGAAGTTATAAAACAAATTTTACCTTTGTGTTGTAATGGGAACTTCTGTAGACCATTTTGGTGCTAGTCTTTAAGAATTTTCTACGCTTGATAGTGTTTGACAAAAGATTTTAGGAGTTAATATCAATGAGCAATGGATTTGAAGAAAGAAAAACAGCGGCAGAAGCAAAATTTAAGCATGATGAGGAATTCAAGTTCAAAGTCATTGCTCGGAGAAATAAATTACTTGGATTTTGGGCTGCCAAGTTAATGAATATTTCAGGTTCCGAGGCAGATGATTATGCAAAGCAGGTGGTCAGGTCTGATTTTGACGAGCCTGGTGATGATGACGTCCTTCGAAAAGTGTTGGGTGATTTGAAGGCTAATGGTCTTAGTGAGGATGAAACATCAGTTCGTCATCAAATGAACGTGCTTCTTGAAGAGGCAAAACAGCAGTTAACTTCAGAATAAGTTTAGCCAAGTATACTATTAGTAGTCTTATTCGGTGTTTTGGTAATGGGTGAAGGTTTAGATTGGGGTTCAGGTGCCTACGAGGCATTGGTAAAGTGTGGTGTGCGCCAAATTGCTTATGTTCCAGATGCAGGTTTGAGCAATTTATTAAATCTTTGTAAACAGAATAAAGAAATGACCTCTACACTACTGTCCTCTGAGGAAGAAGGTATTGCTGTAGCAGCAGGTGCCTGGCTTGGTGGCGAGCGATCAGCTGTGTTAATGCAATCAAGTGGCGTAGGAAATTGCATGAATGCTCTCTCCCTTATTCACAGTTGCAGATTTCCCTTACTCATGGTTATTACAATGCGTGGTGAGTGGCGAGAGTTTAACCCATGGCAACTGCCAATGGGTCAGAACGCCGGAGGTTATCTACAACGCTCTGGTTGCATTGTACACAGACTAATTGATGTCGATGATTCAGCTGAGACAATAGCTGGTTCTGCAGCCCTAGCTTTTGAGACTATGAGTGCAGTTGCAGTCCTTGTAAGTCAAAAGGTAATTGGTGTTAAGCATTTTACAAAGGAAGGTATTTTTGACTGATTTTAGTAAGTCAGCGCTGTCAAGGCGGGATGTCGTCCAAGAAATTCTTTGTCGTCGTGGTGATGCATTGGTGGTTGCTGGTTTAGGTTCATCAGCTTGGGACTGCGCAGCTGTTTCTGATTGTGCATTAGATTTTCTTCTTTGGGGCGCAATGGGAAGCGCTGCAGCCATAGGGTTGGGCCTTGCTCAAGCACAGCCTAATAGGAGGGTTCTAGTGATAACTGGTGATGGCGAAATTGTCATGGGGTTAGGCTCCTTGGCATCTATTGGAGGTGCTCGGGTAGGCAATTTTGCTTTAATAGTTCTCGATAATGAGCATTATGGTGAGACCGGAATGCAGCCCAGCCACACATCTGGACTACTTGACCTTGTTGGTCTAGCCAGAAGTTGTGGTTTCACTCAGGCTCAAGAAGTGACTGATATAAATTTACTTCAGCAATCAATTCCAATTATTTACGATGAACCTGGGCCAATAGCTATAAATATAAAAGTTAAGGCTGAAGAAATTTCTCGAGTTCTGCCACCGCGCGATGGAGTGTATCTGAAGAATCGGTTTCGATCCGCGCTTGGCGTTGAAGAGGTGTAGATTAGTCTGACGTAGTTTAATATCGTCCGACAGTAAGTCCTCCATCTACTATTATGGTTTGACCAGTTATATAACGAGCACCATCTGAACAAAGGAAGAAGATAACTTCTGCAATATCCTCTGGCTCGCCATATCGGTTCAGTGGAATATATTCAGAAGCAGCTTTTAATCCTTTCAATCCGACGGAATGCTCTGTTGATAATGCTTGAGCTGTCCTGATAAAACCAGGGGCAATTCCATTAATTCGAATTCCATTCGTTCCTAAATCACATGCTAAGCCTCTTACTAAACCAACAACTCCGGACTTTGCTGCATTATATTGGACATGATCATGCCATCCGTAAGTTGTGCCCATAACTGAGGATAGTGCTGCGATTGATCCATGCCCGGCTGACTGCATAGCAGGTATTGCAGCTCTACACACCCGAAAAACGCCATTTAAATCAACGTCTAAGGTATGATTCCACTTATCATCGCTCATATCATCAAGATGGACTTTATGAGCAATTCCAGCGTTTGCAACTATTGAATCCAACGCTCCATAATGTTTTTCAGCTAATTTAACGGTAGAATTAACATTAGAAGAATCAGTAACATCTAAATAATGAAACTCAGCAGAACCACCGTCATTTTGTATAGACTTAACCGTGTCCGAACCTTCCTGCTCTAAAATATCTGTAACGAAAACATGATAACCCTTTTTTCCGAACATCAGAGCCGTAGACCGGCCAATTCCAATTCCAGCTCCTGTTATTAGCACGGTTTCTTTGCTCACAAGTTTTGCTCCTCATTTTTTATTATTTAGCTTTTGGACGTTTATATTTAGAATTGGGGGTAAATACGCGATCAAATATTGTTTCAACATGGTTAAGATAAGGGGCTGGATCAAAGCATTCTGCTAGTTGAGAACGGCTTATTCGCTTATTGATTTCTTTATTTAACCAGAGCAAGTCTTCAAAACTTTGTCCACTTTTCCAAGCCTGCATCGCACTATCTTGAACGAAATGGTACGCGTCCTCCCGGGAAATTCCTGCCTGTATAAGCTCGATAAGAACTCTTTGACTATATACCAATCCACCAAGGTTCATTAGATTTGACTTCATTGCTTTTGGGTAGACTATAAGATTTTGCATTACATCTGCTAGGCGAAAGAGGGCAAAGTCTAAAGCTATTGTTGCATCTGGAGCGAATACCCGCTCCACTGATGAATGGGAAATATCCCGCTCGTGCCAGAGTGCTACATTTTCTAATGTCGGATTGACCGCAGCTCTCACTATTCGGGCGAGACCCGTTAGATTCTCGCTTAAAATTGGATTCCGTTTGTGCGGCATGGCAGAAGAACCTTTTTGACCTTCCGCAAAAAATTCTTCTGCTTCTCTAACTTCTGTACGTTGCAAGTGACGAATTTCAATCGCTAGACGCTCTAGTGTTCCCGCAATAACTCCAAGTGTTGCAAAATAAGTTGCATGGCGATCTCTGGGAATTACCTGACTAGATATTGTTTCTGGTCGTAGGCCTAATCGTTTAGACACATGAGCTTCAACACGGGGGTCAATTGAGGCAAACGTACCTACTGGGCCTGAAATTGCACACGTAGAAACTTCGTTTTTTGCAATCAGGAGTCGTTCATGGGCACGTTTGAACTCGGCAAAGTGACCTGCCAATTTCAAGCCAAAACTAGTAGGTTCTGCATGGATGCCGTGACTCCGACCTACGCAAATTGTGTGTTTGTATTGATTAGCCCGACGCTTTAAAGCTTTTAAGACCAACTCTACATCAGAGATAAGAAGGTCAGATGCTTGGCACAATTGTACTGAAAAGCAAGTGTCTAAAACGTCGGAAGAAGTTAAGCCTTGATGTATAAAACGAGCTTGGGGCCCAACATATTTAGCAAGATTCGTGAGAAAGGCTATTACATCATGCCGTGTTTTACGTTCAATTCTATCGATGCTACGCGGGTCTGTAATTTGAGGAAGATATTTCTTTGCTGCCCGTTGCAAGGCAGTAATAGCACCTTTTGGCGCGCTCCCCAAATCTACCTGCTTTTCCAGTGCGTAGGTTTCGATATCCAACCAAATTCTAAAGCGGTTTTTTGGCTCCCAAATCGAAGCCATTTCTTTTCGGCTATAACGAGGAATCATAATGGTGCCATTTTTCTACTTACAAAATTACCCAATTAATTTACTCGGCGGCTTCCTTCTGTCCACCTGCAGAACCATCTGTTGAAAAATGTGAGAATATTCCCTTAAATCGTTTTTGTTCCGGTGGCCGATAAGTTTTTAGTTTGCTAGTTTTTTTATTTAATTCGACTAGGACTTCCGCTTGCTTAGTGGCGCATACTACACCGTCCAAAACAGGTACGCAAAGTTCGTCTTCTAGTTCTTGTGCAAATTGGGCGAATCCGGCGCACCCCAGACATACAGCTTCAGCTTCATCGTTCTTTACTGAGCGGCGTACTTCATCGCGCAACTTTTCGAATGACCCCTCTGGATCTTTTTCAATATCAAGCACGTAAAGCGGTGTTGTACGGATAGCGACACATTTATCCTGCATTCCGTAACTCTTAACTAGTTCTTCTAGCATTGTACGGATACGTGGAACAACTGATACGACTGAGAAACGCGCGGCCAACATGGAAGCTGTGTAAAAAGAAGCTTCAGCGATGCCAATTACCGGTTTTTCAGTTAATTCTCTAGCCGCATGAAGGCCAGGATCCCCGTAACAGGCAATGACGAAAGCATCAATATCCTC